>NZ_JBMNDO010000035.1:0-69437 GCF_052542855.1 Streptomyces sp. SAS_281 | reverse complement strand
CGCAAGCGGTGGGGCCCTTCGACGTATTGCCCGGTGAGAGCAATGGCGGAGGATACGAGATTCGAACTCGTGAGGGGTTGCCCCCAACACGCTTTCCAAGCGTGCGCCCTAGGCCACTAGGCGAATCCTCCGCCGCAAACAATACAAGACGTTGAGGAGTGCTCGCGAACCCGTTCCCCGGGGAGGGGTCGGGGCGGTGCCCGAGGTGGACTTGTGGGGGTGGGGATCGGTTAAGGTGGGCGTCAGCCCCTCACGTGGCGCTATCTGACTGAACTCCCCCAGGGCCGGAAGGCAGCAAGGGTAGGTTGGCTCTGGCGGGTGCGTGGGGGGCCCTTGCGTTTCCGGGTGGTGCGGATCACGGTCGGAGCCGGTTGTCGGTGCACCCCGATAACCTCGTAGGTGTGTCGTCCCTTGCGCTGTACCGCCGCTACCGCCCCGAGTCGTTCGCCGAGGTCATCGGTCAGGAGCATGTCACTGACCCGCTCCAGCAGGCCCTGCGGAACAACCGGGTCAATCACGCGTACCTGTTCAGCGGCCCGCGGGGCTGCGGCAAGACGACGAGTGCGCGCATCCTGGCCCGCTGTCTGAACTGCGAGCAGGGGCCCACGCCCACGCCTTGCGGAGAGTGCCAGTCCTGCCGTGACCTGGCGCGCAACGGGCCGGGGTCCATCGATGTGATCGAGATCGACGCCGCTTCGCACGGTGGCGTGGACGACGCCCGTGATCTGAGGGAGAAGGCGTTCTTCGGGCCCGCGTCGAGTCGTTACAAGATCTACATCATCGACGAGGCGCACATGGTGACGTCGGCGGGGTTCAACGCCCTGCTGAAGGTGGTGGAGGAGCCGCCGGAGCATCTGAAGTTCATCTTCGCGACCACGGAGCCCGAGAAGGTCATCGGGACGATCCGTTCGCGTACGCACCACTATCCGTTCCGCCTCGTGCCGCCGGGGACCCTGCGCGACTATCTCGCCGAGGTCTGCGGCCGGGAGAACAGCCATGTGGACGACGGCGTCCTGCCGCTCGTCGTGCGGGCCGGCGCGGGGTCCGTGCGTGACTCGATGTCCGTCATGGACCAGCTCCTCGCCGGCGCGGGTGACGAGGGTGTGACGTACGCCATGGCGACGTCACTGCTCGGTTATACGGACGGCTCGCTGCTCGACTCGATCGTGGACGCCTTCGCGGCGGGCGACGGGGCCGCGGCCTTCGAGGCCGTGGACCGGGTCATCGAGGGCGGCAACGACCCGCGCCGGTTCGTCGCCGACCTGCTGGAGCGGCTGCGCGACCTGGTGATCCTCGCCGCCGTGCCGGACGCCGGGGAGAAGGGGCTGATCGACGCTCCGGCCGACGTGGTGGAGCGGATGCAGGCCCAGGCGTCCGTGTTCGGGGCCGCGGAGCTGAGCCGTGCCGCCGACCTGGTCAACGAAGGGCTCACGGAGATGCGCGGCGCCACCTCGCCGCGCCTCCAGGTCGAGCTCATCTGCGCCCGGGTCCTGCTGCCCGCCGCCTTCGACGACGAGCGCTCGATGCAGGCCCGGCTGGACCGGCTGGAGCGGGGCGCGTCCTTCGCCACCACCGGCCCCGGCCCCGCCATGGGGTACGTGCCCGGCCCCGAGGCCCTCGCCCACGCACCGGTCCCGCCCGCCCCCCAGTTCGACGCGGGGCCCTCCGCCGCCCGCGCCGCCGTCCGGGGGGACGCGCAGCCCCCCGCCCCGGCCCCGGTCGCGCCCCGGACCCCGCCTCCCGCCCCCGTCCCGGCACCGCCACCCGCAGAGGCGCCCGCAGAGGCGTCCGCCGCCGGGCAGCGGCCCGGTGCCTGGCCCGCCGCCGCGTCCGCCCCGGACCAGGGGCGCCGGCCCGGCGGCTGGCCCACCGCCGCCGCACCCGGCCGGGCCCCCGCCCCCGCCCCGTCCCCGCAGAGCGCCCCTGCCGCGCCTCCCGGGCCCGCGGCCTCCGAGCCCGCTCCGGGCATGGCGCAGGGCGCCGGCCAGGTGCGCAACATGTGGCCCGACATCCTGGAGGCGGTGAAGAACCGCCGACGTTTCACGTGGATCCTTCTCAGCCAGAACGCCCAGGTGACCGGGTTCGACGGCAGTACCCTGCAGATCGGCTTCCTCAACGCCGGCGCGCGGGACAACTTCACGAGCAGCGGCAGCGAGGACGTTCTGCGGCAGGCGCTCGCCGAGCAGTTCAACGCTCAGTGGAAGATCGAGGCGATCGTCGACCCCTCGGGCGGCGCCGGACAGCCCCCGCAGCCCCCGTCCGGCGGCCAGCGCCCGTACAACCCGCCGCCCGCCGCGCAGCGCCCCGCCGCGCCCGCGCCGCAGCCGTACGAGCGGCCCGCCGCGCCCGCGCCCGCCCCGGCCCCCGCAGCCGCCCCGCAGCAGCCGGGCCCCGCCTCCGACCTCTCGGCCGGGCCGCCGCCCGCGCCCTATGCGGCCCCCGAGGCGCCGAAGCCGGTCGCGCCGGAGGACGACATCCCGGAGGCCGACGACCCCGACCTGGTCGACTCCGCCCTCTCCGGGCACGAGCTGATCGTCCGCGAGCTGGGCGCCACGGTGGTCGAGGAGTACACCAACGAGTAGGCGCACCGGTGGGGCCGCCGCCCTGTCCACGGACCGGCGGCCGTCAAGGGCGCCGCGCCCCGGCGGCTAGGCTGCACCCCGTGAAGGTCCTCGTCATCGGCGGCGGCGCCCGCGAACACGCCCTGTGCCGCTCTCTGTCCCTCGACCCCGACGTCACCGATCTGTACTGCGCCCCCGGCAACGCCGGTATCGCAGAGGTGGCCGAACTGCGTCCGGTCGACGCCCTCAACGGCGCCGCCGTCGCGCGCCTCGCCGCCGAGCTGGGCGTCGGGCTGGTGGTCGTCGGCCCGGAGGCGCCGCTCGTCGCCGGTGTCGCCGACTCGGTGCGTGCCGCGGGCATCCCGTGCTTCGGCCCGTCCGGCGCCGCCGCGCAGCTGGAGGGCTCGAAGGCGTTCGCCAAGGACGTCATGGCGGGAGCGGGCGTGCCCACCGCCCGCAGCTATGTGTGCACCACGCCCGCCGAGATCGACAGCGCCCTCGACGCGTTCGGCGCGCCGTACGTGGTCAAGGACGACGGTCTGGCCGCGGGCAAGGGTGTCGTCGTGACCGAGGACGTCGAGGTCGCCCGCGCCCACGCGCTGGCCTGCGACCGGGTGGTCATCGAGGAGTTCCTCGACGGCCCCGAGGTGAGCCTCTTCGCGATCACCGACGGTACGACCGTGCTGCCGCTCCAGCCCGCCCAGGACTTCAAGCGCGCCCTCGACGGCGACGAGGGCCCGAACACCGGCGGCATGGGCGCGTACTCCCCCCTGCCGTGGGCCGACCCCAAGCTGGTCGACGAGGTCATGGAATCGGTGCTCCAGCCGACCGTGGACGAGCTGCGCAGGCGCGGTACGCCCTTCTCGGGGCTGCTGTACGCGGGCCTCGCGATCACCTCGCGCGGTGTGCGGGTCATCGAGTTCAACGCCCGGTTCGGCGACCCGGAGACCCAGGTCGTCCTGGCGCGCCTGCGGACGCCGCTGGCCGGTGTGCTGCTCGGCGCCGCCAACGGCACCCTGGACCAGCTGCCGCCCCTGGCGTGGCGCGACGAGGCGGCCGTCACCGTGGTCATCGCCTCCCACAACTACCCGGACACCCCGCGCACCGGTGACCCCATCGAGGGGCTGGACGAGGTCGCGTCGCAGGACGCCCCGCACGCGTACGTGCTGCATGCCGGCACCAAGCGCGACGGTGACGCCATCGTCAGCGCGGGCGGCCGCGTCCTGTCCGTGACGGCGACGGCCGATGACCTGGCGGGTGCCCGCGAGCGCGCCTACGCGGCGGCCGCGCGGATCCGGCTGGACGGCTCCCAGCTCCGTACGGACATCGCGAAGAAGGCCGCGGAAGAAGCGGCGGCCACCGGGGCCTGACGCGTGGTGGTCCCGGCCCGTACCCCGCTAACGCCTTGCCCCTCAACACCTTTGACCAAAGCCATTCCATCGAGTGACGGCTGAGCCATCCGGATGACGCCCGCCGCACCCCCAACTAGGGTGCGGCGCAAGCGTTCCGGCACTTGGCCCACCGGCATTGCGATGTCAGTGGCGGGTGCCATGGTGGGGGAGTGAGCAACACCGCCGTGGGGGCAGAGGGGGTGAGGTCCAGCCGTGTCCGGTACCGGTACGGGTGAGGAGCCGGGTGCGCGGGCTGCGCGGGCCCGGGCGCTCGTCCTGCTGCGCATCCGCGGCAGGGCGACGGCGGTCGCGCTGCTGCCCGCCGCGCTGGCCGTGGTGCTGTTCGCCGCGGGCGCGCGTGGATTCGCGGACGGCGGTGGCTGGGACGCGGCACGCTGGGCCGTGGCCGTCTGCGCGGTCGTGGTCCTGCTGATCGCCGGAGCCGTGGCGCTCACGGTCGTACGGGCGAAGCCCGCCGTCAGCCCGACCGTCCCGCTCAGCGAGGCGGCGGCGCCCGACCTCTACCGCCTGGTCCGCGAGCTGGCGGACCGGCTCGATGTGCCCGCGCCCTCGGCCATAGCCCTCACGCCCGACTGCGACAGCTGGCTCGAGGACCGCGTCCGTCCGGCGCCCGCCGGCCCCGCCCGGCGGCCGGAGGCGGCCCCTGTGCTGGTCATCGGCTCGCCGTTCCTGTGGTGGATGCGGGTCGCCGAGCTGCGCGCGCTGCTCGCTCCGGTCGTCGCGGGCACCAGCGCGTCCGCCCAGCCCGACATAGCCGCCGCCCGGCGCTTCGTCCGGGGCCTGGACGGGGCGGTCGCCGACGCCGCCGCTCCCGCCCGGGGGCCGGTGCGCCGGGCCGTGCGACTGCCGCGTGTCCTCATCGGGCGGATCGCCCGGATACTGCTGCGCAGCTGTCGCGGTCATGCCGCGGAGATGGAGCGGGGGGTCGCCGCCGCCGCGTCCTCGCGCGCCCGGACGGTGGACTACGGGCTGCGGATCGTCGCGCAGGAGCAGGTGGGCCTCGCTTACGCCGGCTGGGACCGGCTGCTGACCCGGGTCGCGCTGCCCGCCTGGCGGATGGGCCGCTGGCCCTCGCAGCTGGACGGGGGCGTCGTCGCCGCGCTCACCGAGCTCTCCCGCCGTGACCGACTGGCCGAGGGGTACGCCTCCCGGCTCGCCGAGCGACCCGCCTGCGACCTCCTGGAGGAGCCGGGCGCGGCCGACGAGGCGGCGTCCCTGCTGGCGGCCCGGCTCTTCCACGGCGGGCCCGCCGGGAACGGCCCCGACTGGTCCCCGGTGGACTGGCAGCAGTACCCCGACGAGGTGGTCGACCGGAAGTGGCGCTCGGAGGCGGCCCGGCTGCACCACGTCCTGGACGCCATGGGAGTTCCGCCCGCTGCCGCCGCCGGCGGAGTGCCCACGCTGGCCCGCGTGGTCGAGCACCTGGAGGCGGGGGAGGCCGGTGGCGAGGAGCTGACGGCCGGAATCACCGCCGCCGTCGCCCGCGAGGAGGCGGAGGCGCAGGAGCGGGCGCGGGCGACGGCCCCGGGGGCCCTGTCCGCCCCCGGCCCCGCCGTCGGCGACGACCTCGTAGGCCTCTGGGGTCCGGACCCGCTCCCGCTGTTCCCGCTCCAGCCGCCCCGTACAGGCACCGAACTGCTCGCCGACCACGTCGCGGCCATGGTCTGCTGTGCCGCTGTGGACACGGCGGGCGCGGCGCCCGGGCTCGACTGGCTCGACGGGCCCGCGCTGCTGGTCGGCGGCGAGCGCCGCGCGGACCTCGGCAGCCCCGTCCTCAGCCTGATCGAGGACGGCGACTCCGGGCCGCTGCGGTCCTGGCTCGCCTCCGTCGGCGTACGCATCGACAAGCCCGTCCGTCTCGTCTGAAACAGGCCCCCGCCTACGCGGGACGCTACGGACGGGATGGCCGAGAACAACCGCATAACCGGAGTGACAGCTTCCGTTCACGTCAATTCACGACGAACGGTGACGGAGTGCGTGCGTTATGTGATGTGCTGGGGAACGGCGCTGACTGACGGCGCACCACTGTTGATCCGGGGGCCTGAGGGAGGGGGAGCGTGATGGGGGCGGAACAGATCCGTCGGTGGGAATCGGGTGCCCTGGCGCATGCCGTGACCGACCCTTTCGGCCAGGGCCCGCTGCCCTGGCTGCGCGGCAGCGAGAACTACTTCGACGACACCGGCCAGGTCGTGCCCTGGTACGTGGACCCCACCCTGTCCCGCGGCTCCACCGACGGCGGCACCCGCACCGCCGACGACGTGCGCCGGCAGATCAAGGGCTTCACGTCCACGGGGGCCGCGGCTCCCGGTGAGGCGATCGACTTCCACATCACGGTGGACCCGCCGCAGCAGTTCTCCGTGGACGTCTACCGGATCGGCCACTACGGGGGCGACGGCGCCTCGAAGATCACCACGAGCCCCCGGCTCTCGGGCATCGTCCAGCCGGCCCCCCTCACCGCCGACCGCACGGTCTCCTGCCACCACTGGTGGCTGTCCTGGCGGCTGCAGATCCCCAGCTACTGGTCGATCGGGGCGTACGTCGCCGTGCTCACCACGCTGGACGGCTACCGCTCCCACATTCCGTTCACGATCCGCGACAACCACCCGGCGGACCTGCTGCTCGTCCTCCCGGACGTCACCTGGCAGGCGTACAACCTCTACCCGGAGGACGGCCGGACCGGCGCCAGCCTCTACCACGCCTGGGACGAGGAGGGCCGGCTGCTGGGGGAGGAGGACGCGGCGGTCACCGTCTCCTTCGACCGCCCCTACGCGGGCGCGGGCCTCCCGCTGCACGTCGGGCACGCGTACGACTTCATCCGCTGGGCCGAGCGCTACGGCTACGACCTCGCCTACGCCGACACCCGCGACCTGCACGCGGGCCGGGTCGACCCCACCCGCTACCGGGGCCTGGTCTTCCCCGGGCACGACGAGTACTGGTCGGTGCCGATGCGCCGGGCCGCCGAGCGCGCCCGCGAGCACGGCACCTCCCTGGTCTATCTCTCCGCCAACACCATGTACTGGCAGGTCAGCCTGGGGCCCTCGGCGTCCGGCGTGCCGGACCGGCTGCTCACCTGCCGCAAGCGCCGAGGGCCCGGCAAGCCCGCGCTCTGGCGCGAGATCGACCGCCCGGAGCAGCAGTTGCTCGGCATCCAGTACGCGGGCCGGGTCCCCGAGCCCCACCCCCTGGTCGTGCGGAACGCGGAGCACTGGCTGTGGGATGCGACGGGCGCCGGCGAGGGCGACGAGATCGAGGGCCTGGTGGCGGGCGAGGCCGACCGCTACTTCCCGCGCACCACGCTGCCTGAGCACGACAACCGCATCCTGCTCGCCCACTCCCCGTACCAGGACAGCGAGGGCGTGACGCGCCACCAGGAGACCTCTCTTTATCGGGCCCCGTCCGGTGCGCTGGTCTTCGCCTCGGGCACCTTCGCCTGGTCCCCGGCCCTGGACCGGCCCGGTCATGTGGACCCCCGCATCCAGAAGGCCACCGCCAACCTCCTCGACCGGATCTGCAAGCGCGCCTGACCGGAGGACGTCACCCCGCGCTTCCCCGCCCACCCGGACGGCACCCCTCCGCAGCCGGGTCTTCCCGGATACGGGACAATCGGAACGGTTCTTGGAACAACGTACGCGGAGGCAGCGTGTCCGGATTCGTAGAAAAGCCCGAGCCGGTGCAGGTGCCGGGTCTCACCCACCTGCACACCGGCAAGGTGCGCGACCTGTACCGGAACGAGGCCGGTGACCTCGTCATGGTCGCCAGCGACCGGATCTCCGCGTACGACTGGGTGCTGCCGACCGAGATCCCGGACAAGGGCCGCGTTCTCACCCGCCTCTCGATGTGGTGGTTCGACCAGCTCGCCGACCTCGTGCCGAACCACGTCCTGTCGACCGAGGTGCCCGCCGGGGCCCCCGCCGACTGGGAGGGCCGCACGATGATCTGCAAGTCGCTGCGGATGGTCCCGGTCGAATGCGTCGCCCGCGGCTACCTCGCGGGTTCCGGCCTGCTCGAGTACAACGCCTCGCGCACCGTCTGCGGCATCGGGCTCCCCGATGGGCTGGTCGACGGCTCCGAGCTCCCGGGAGCGATCTTCACTCCCGCCACCAAGGCAGCCGTCGGCGACCACGACGAGAACGTCAGTTACGAGGAGGTGGCCCGCCAGGTCGGCACGGAGACCGCCGTCGCGCTGCGCCGGACCACCCTGGACGTCTATGGCCGGGCCCGCGACATCGCCCGCGAGCGCGGGATCATCCTCGCGGACACGAAGTTCGAGTTCGGCTACGCGCCCACCGCCGACGGCGGCGAGGAACTGATCATCGCCGACGAGGTCCTGACCCCGGACTCGTCCCGCTTCTGGCCGGCCGCCACCTGGGAGCCGGGCCACGCCCAGCCGTCGTACGACAAGCAGTTCGTCCGCGACTGGCTGACCTCCCCGGCCTCCGGCTGGGACCGCAAGAGCGAGCAGCCTCCGCCGCCGCTGCCCCAGGAGATCGTGGACGCGACCCGCGCCAAGTACATCGAGGCGTACGAACTCCTCACCGGCACGTCCTGGCGGTAACGCCACACGAAGAAACCCCCGGCCGAAAGGCCGGGGGTTTCTTCTCATCTGAGCGGACGACCAGGTTCGAACTGGCGACCTCAACCTTGGCAAGGTTGCGCTCTACCAACTGAGCTACGTCCGCAAGCGCCGAAGCGCGAGACCTACTATACCCATCCCCGCTCGCGTGCGAGACGCACTGCCGCATGACGGTTCTCCGCACCCAGCTTCGATGCCGCCGCCGACAGGTAATTCCGTACGGTCCCCTGTGAGAGCGACGCCCGCTCGGCGATCTCCGAGACCGGCGCCCCGTCGACCGCGAGCTCCAGCACCTCGGTCTCCCGGACGGTCAGCGGCGAGTCCCCGGCGGCGATGGCGTCGGCCGCCAACTCCGGATCCACGTAACGGTTCCCGGCCCGCACGGTACGGATGATGCCGGCCAGCTGGCGGGCGCTCACGGTCTTCGGCACGAAGCCCCGGACGCCCGCCGCGAGGGCCCGCTTGAGGTGACCGGGCCGGCCGTGACTGGTCACGATCATGGTCCGGCAGTCCGGCAGTTCGGTCCGCAGCGAAGTGGCGACGCTCACACCGTCCGCCCCGGGCATCTCCAGGTCGAGCACCGCGACATCCGGGCGGTGGGCCCGGGCCATGGCGAGCGCCTCCGGCCCCGTCGCCGCCTCCGCGACCACCACCAGGTCCTCCTCCAGAGCGAGGAGGGCGGCGAGCGCGCCCCGGATCAGATGCTCGTCATCGGCGAGCAGCACCCGTACCGCGGTCATCGTCATTCCTCCACGAGGCCGGTTCCTCCCGGCCCCACCATCACACCCGGGGCCACCATGGCCCCGGGACGCAAGCTCACGGGCGCACGGCGGGCGCCCGGCGTCCGGCGGCGGGGCTGCTCGGCCTCACCGGGTTTCCCCCCGCCCCCGCCCCCTCTCCCCTCCCCGGTCCCCGGCGGGACCGTCGCCAGCGGGATCGTCGCCGTCAGCCGGAACACGCCGCCCTTCGCCGGTCCGGCCTCCAACGAGCCGTCCAGCGCGGCGAGCCGTTCCCGGAGGCCGGCCAGCCCGGAGCCCGGTCCGTCGGGCGCGGACACGGGCGGGGGCGCCGTCCCGGTGGGCGTCGCGCCGTCGTTCTCCACCTGGAGCACCACGGTGTCGGCGGTCGCCCCGACCCGGATCAGGCAGCGGCGCGGGTCGCCGTGGCGCAGCACGTTGGTGGCCGCCTCCCGGACGACCCAGCCGAGCGCCGACTGCACGGGCGGGGGCAGGTGCTCGCCGCTGTCGCCGGTCACCGTGCACTCGATGCCGGCCGCACTCAACACACCCTGCGCACCAGCCAGTTCCGTGTTCAGGTCCGCTTCGCGGTAGCCCCGCACCACGTCGCGTACTTCCTGCTGCGAGGCGCGCGCTATCCGCTGCACCTCGACCATCTGGTCCGCCGCCTCCGGCCTGCCGCGTTGGGCGAGCTCCACCGCCAGCTCGCTCTTGAGCGCGATCACCGCGAGATTGCGGCCCAGCACGTCATGCATGTCCCGCCCGAACCGCAGCCGTTCCTCCGCCACGGCGAGCCTGGCCTGTATGCCCCGGGCCTGCTCGGCCTGCCACATCACGCTCATGCTCCAGGCGCTGGGCCGGACCGAGATCAGGACCAGAACACAGCCGAAGAGGCTGCAGGGCACCACTCCCGCCAGGGTGCCGCCCGTGACGCCGGCCGCCGCGAGGGCGCCGGTGAGCAGGGCGGTGAGGCAGAGGGACTCGATCAGGAAGCGGCGGACCGGCACCACGAGCACCCGCGTGATCACCAGGGCCATCGGCGCGTTCAACGTCATGAGCAGCAGCCCCGAGCCCCGGACGCCGTCCACCCCGGCCAGGGCAGCCAGGAGCCCGACGGCCACGACCAGAAGCACCACGGGTGCCAGCAGGCGCCGCCCCGGGAAGACGGAGACGCCGAGGTAGTGCCCGTACGACGCGGTGAGATTGCGGTTGCTCAGCAGGCACTGCGCGAGGCTCACGAGGAGCAGCGCCAGGCCGAGGGCCAGCGGAAGCGGTTCGTGGCGGATGTCCTGGTGGAAGGGCGTCCCCTGCCAGGCCAGGGCGAAGAACCAGGGGATGCAGGAGATGGTGAATCGCGAGTAGAGATCGATCCGCTCCATCTTGCTGCGCTCCTGCCAGCTGCGGCGCCAACCCCGTACGCGCATCGCGGCCCAACCTCCATGTCAGCGTCGCGGATCCCAGCGGAACCACCGCTGCACAGCAAACACGGCCAGCGCCGTCCAGACCAGCCCGGTCAACGCGGCGCCGAGCAGGTCAGTGCCCTCGGGGCCGCCGAACCAGCCCGCCCGGACCAGGGTCATCACACCGGTCAGCGGCAGGTACTCGCAGACCGCCGCGAGGCGGTCGGGGAATATGTCCAGCGGGATGAAGAGGCCCGAGCCCATCATCGAGACGAGGAACAGCGGCAGCGTCGTCAGCTGGGCGGTCTGCACGGTGCGGGTGATCACGGAGGTGACCGCGGCCAGGACCGTCAGCAGCACCACACCCAACAGCAGCCCCGCCACGAGCAGTTCGGGGCGATCCGGTGCGCCGAGGTCGAAGAGGGCCGTGCCGGCGACGACGATCACCGCGCTCTGCGCCAGGGCGAGGGCGCCGGCCGGAAGGGCGGTCCCGGCCAGGATCTCCCCGTCGGTGACCTCGCCGGTGCGCAGCCGCTTCAGGACCAGCTCCTCGCGCCGGGCGACGTAGGCGGCGACGAGGTTCATGTAGACGGCCTGGACGAGCACCGTCCCGACGCCGCCCATCAGGGCCGCTCCGGCGACGGTGAGCCCGGTCCCGTCGAGGTCGACCTTCTCGAACGCCGACCTCATCGCCATGATCATGGCCGCCGGCATGAGGAGCGCGACGAAGATCGCCGTCCGGTTGCGGGCGAGCAGCGACAGCTCGGCCCGGCCGAGGGCCGCCAGCCGGCTGACGGCCGTCGTGCGCGAGCGTCCGGCTGCGGGGGTGGTCGCGGTGGTCATGGGACGGGCACCTCTTCGATGTCGGTGGCGGACTTCGCGATGTCGAGGAACGCCTCTTCGAGCGAGGCGGAACGGGCGTCGAGCCCGTGCAACTGGACGTCCGACTCGGCGGCCCAGCGGAGAAGTTCGGTCAGGGCGTCCTGGAGGTGGTGCGTCCGTATCTCGACCCGGGGGCCCTCGGCGGCGGCGTGGAGCTCCAGGGGCAGCCGTGCCGGCGGAACGCCCTCGGGCAGCTCGAAGCGGATGCGGGCGGGCCGGGCGGCCGTCACTTCGGCCGTGGTGCCCGCGGTCACGATCCGGCCGCGGTGCATGATCGCCAGCCGGTCCGCGAGGGCTTCGGCCTCCTCCAGGTAGTGCGTGGTGAGCAGCACGGTGGTGCCGTCCTCCTGGAGCCGGCGCACCAGCGCCCAGGTGTCACGGCGGCCCTCCGCGTCGAGACCGGTGGTCGGCTCGTCGAGGAAGAGCACCTCGGGCCGGCCGAGCAGGGCCAGCGCCAGATCGAGCCGGCGTCGCTCACCGCCCGAGAGCTGCTTGACCCGGACGCGGGCGCGGTGGCCGAGCCCGACCAGCTCCAGGGCCTCACCGGTGGGCCGGGCACCGCTGGTGCAGCCCGCCCACATCCGTACCGTCTCGGTCACGGACAACTCGGACGGGAAGCCGCCCTCCTGGAGCATCACGCCTATGCGTGGGCGGACCTGCGAGCGCTCGCCGTAGGGGTCGTGGCCCAGCACGCGGACCGTGCCGCCGTCGGGCCGGGCCAGGCCCTCCAGGAGCTCGACGGTGGAGGTCTTGCCGGCGCCGTTCGTGCCGAGGAGGGCGAAGAGCTCGCCGCGGGCCACGGAGAAGGAGACGCCGGACACGGCCTCGAAGCCGCCTGCGTAGCTGCGCCGGACGTCTTCCGCCTGGATCACGGACTCACGGGACTTGTCTTCGCTGGTCATGTCCTCAGGTTTCCGTCCGCGGCGGGCGGAGGGCAGTGCGGACTGTCACCACCACTCATGACAAACGTCATGGGTGGTGGTGCACGGGCCGGGAAGACACAGGGAGGCCGCCGGAGGGCCCGGAACATGCCGAAGGCCCCGGTCGTAATTGACCGGGGCCTTCGTATTCTGAGCGGACGACCAGGTTCGAACTGGCGACCTCAACCTTGGCAAGGTTGCGCTCTACCAACTGAGCTACGTCCGCATTGCAGCCACTCGGCTTTCACCGGTGGAGCGAGCACTACTCTACCTGATCCACCGGAGTGGTCCTGCAAGTCGTGCAGAGCGGGTGACAGGAATTGCACACTGCGCCTTCCCCCTGGAAGGGGGATGTTCTGCTACTGAACTACACCCGCACGCTGCGTGGGGTTCGGCCTTTTCGGCCTCGCCCCTCGGCGTGCTCCAGACTCTAGCCGACCTGCGGGGGTGTCGCGCAAGTCGGCTCCCCCGCAGATCCTCCACCGGCGCGCCGCCGGACCTTTCGCGGCGTCAACTCGCTTCCTGGAACGCCTCGTACACGCTCTTCGGGATGCGGCCGCGGGCGGGCACGTCCATCCGGTGCGAGCGCGCCCAGGCGCGCACCGCCGCGGGGTCGGGTGCCAGTGAGGTGTGCCGGTACGGAACGGGAGCCTTGCCGTGCTTGCCGGCATTTGTCTGCTTGCGACCGGCCGCCACGTACGGGGCCAGGGCGTTCCGCAGTTTCTTTGCGTTGGACGGATTGAGGTCGATCTCGTACGACTTCCCGTCCAGGGCGAAGGTGACCGTTTCCGCCGCTGTTCCCCCGTCGATGTCGTCGGAGAGTGTGACCACTACGCGCTGCGCCACGGATATCGGTCCTTTCCTACGGCGTCGGCGCGTCTGACATGCGCCGATGCCGGCCTTCCGGCTGTGAGCGCGGATGCGGGCCGACTGGTGTCGGTGCTCCGGGGCAATGCTGCATTCCCCGGTAATCATTTGTACAGCGAGTGGTGCCGCATTGTGAAGCCCGTCCAATTACTTCCGCGTGTCCGCCCGCTATGTGTGCCGCTCGTGGGCATTTGTTTCGCGGCTTTTCCGCCGTCCGGTGATCGGCCGATATCTGGACGTGATCTATCCCGATTGATATCTACCCGCGTAGAATTTCCGGCCAGGTAGGCTGAGTGGACCCGCGGGGGTCCGGGGTACCCCCTCCGGAGAAACAGCCGCACCACACCACCACACCGGGAGTGCCAGTGGCACGCGTCGTAGTCGACGTCATGCTCAAGCCCGAGATCCTCGACCCGCAGGGACAGGCGGTGCAGCGCGCACTGCCCCGTCTCGGCTTCGAGGGAATCGCGGACGTACGTCAGGGAAAGCGTTTCGAGCTGCAGGTCGAGGGACCGGTCGATGACGCCGCCCTCGCCCGTATTCACGAGATGGCGGAGACGTTCCTCGCCAACACCGTGATCGAGGACTTCACCGTGAAGGTGGAGAACGCCGAGGAGCCGAAGTGACTGCTCGTATCGGAGTCGTCACCTTTCCGGGCACGCTCGATGACCAGGACGCCCTGCGGGCCGTTCGCGTCGCGGGCGCCGAACCCGTATCGCTGTGGCACCGCGACAAGGACGTGCACCAGGTCGACGCGGTGATCCTGGCGGGCGGTTTCTCGTACGGCGACTATCTGCGCGCCGGAGCCATCTCCCGGTTCTCGCCGGTCATGGAGACGGTGATCGAGCAGGCGAAGGCGGGCATGCCGGTCCTCGGCATCTGCAACGGCTTCCAGATCCTGACCGAGGCGCACCTGCTGCCCGGCGCGATGCTGCGCAACAACCACCTGCACTTCATCTGCCGCGACCAGACCCTGCGGGTCGAGAACGCGGAGACCGCCTGGACCTCGGACTACTCCGAGGGCCAGGAGATCTCCGTACCCCTCAAGAACATGGACGGCCGCTACACCGCCGACGAGCACACGCTCGACGCGCTGGAGGCCGAGGGCCGCGTCGCCTTCCGGTACGTGGGCCACAATCCGAACGGGTCGCTGCGCGACATCGCCGGCATCACCAACGCCGCGGGCAACGTCGTCGGACTGATGCCGCACCCGGAGCACGCCGTGGAGCCGCTGATCGGCACCGGTCGCACCGACGGTCTCGGTTTCTTCACCTCGATCATCAAGAAGCTGGTCAACGCATGAGCCTGGACACGGTCAAGCACGCGGCCGAAACCCCGGACACCGCGCAGCCCTGGAAGGAACTCGGCCTCAAGGAGGACGAGTACGCCCGCATTCGCGAGATCCTGGGCCGCCGTCCCACCGGCGCCGAGCTCGCCATGTACTCCGTGATGTGGTCCGAGCACTGCTCGTACAAGAGCAGCAAGGTCCACCTCAAGCAGTTCGGCGAGAAGGTCCCCGCCAACGACGCCATGCTCGTCGGCATCGGTGAGAACGCCGGTGTGGTCGACGTCGGGCAGGGGTACGCGGTCACCTTCAAGGTCGAGTCGCACAACCACCCCTCGTACATCGAGCCCTACCAGGGCGCGGCGACCGGCGTCGGCGGCATCGTCCGCGACATCCTCGCCATGGGTGCCCGCCCGGTCGCCGTCGTGGACCCGCTGCGCTTCGGTGCGGCCGACCACCCGGACACCAAGCGGGTCCTGCCGGGTGTGGTCGCGGGTATCGGCGGGTACGGCAACTGCCTCGGTCTGCCGAACATCGGCGGCGAGGTCGTTTTCGACGCCTGCTATCAGGGAAACCCGCTCGTCAACGCCGGCTGCATCGGCGTGATGAAGCACGAGGACATCCACCTCGCGCAGGCTTCCGGCCCCGGCAACAAGGTCATCCTGTACGGCGCCCGTACCGGCGGTGACGGCATCGGCGGCGTGTCCGTGCTCGCCTCGGAGACCTTCGAGTCGACCGGCCCGGCCAAGCGCCCGGCCGTCCAGGTCGGCGACCCGTTCCAGGAGAAGCTCCTCATCGAGTGCACCCTGGAGATCTTCAAGGAGAAGCTCGTCGCGGGCATCCAGGACCTCGGCGGTGCCGGGCTCTCCTGCGCCACGTCCGAGCTGGCCTCCGCCGGCTCCGGCGGCATGCGCGTCGAGCTGGACACCGTGCCGCTGCGCGACTCCTCCCTCTCGCCCGAGGAAATCCTCATGAGCGAGTCGCAGGAGCGCATGTGCGCCATCGTCGAGCCGCAGCACGTCGACCGCTTCCTGGAGATCTGCGAGAAGTGGGACGTCATCGCCACCGTCATCGGTGAGGTGACCGAGGGCTCGCAGCTGGAGATCTTCTGGCACGGCGAGCAGATCGTGGACGTGCCGCCGCGGTCCGTCGCCCACGAGGGCCCGACGTACCACCGCCCGTTCGCGCGCCCGTCCTGGCAGGACGCGCTCCAGGCCGACGACGCCGGCAAGCTGGCCCGCCCGGCGGACGGCGCGGAGCTGCGCGAGCAGGTCCTCAAGCTGGTCGCCTCGCCGAACCAGGCGTCGAAGTCCTGGATCACGGACCAGTACGACCGGTTCGTGCAGGGCAACACCGTGCTCGCGATGCCCGAGGACGCCGGCATGGTCCGCATCGACGAGGAGTCCAACCTCGGCGTGGCCATGGCGACCGACGGCAACGGCCGGTACGCGAAGCTCGACCCGTACACCGGTGCGCAGCTCGCGCTGGCGGAGTCGTACCGGAACGTCGCCGCGACCGGTGCCAAGCCGCTCGCGATCTCGGACTGCCTGAACTTCGGTTCGCCCGAGGACCCGGACGTCATGTGGCAGTTCGCCGAGGCCACCCGCGGTCTCGCGGACGGCTGCCTGGAGCTGGGCACCCCGGTCACCGGCGGCAACGTCTCGCTGTACAACCAGACCGGTGAGACGGCGATCCACCCGACGCCGGTCGTGGCCGTGCTCGGTGTGATCGACGACGTCACGCGGCGTACGCCGGTCGCCTTCGGGGAAGAGGGCCAGCTCCTCTACCTCCTGGGTGACACGCGCGAGGAGTTCGGCGGCTCGGCCTGGTCCGAGGTCGTCCACAACCACCTCGGCGGCATGCCGCCCAAGGTGGACCTGGGCCGCGAGAAGCTGCTCGCCGAGATCCTGATCTCGGCCTCCCGCGACGGCATGATCGACGCGGCGCACGACCTGTCGGACGGCGGTCTGATCCAGGCGGTCACCGAGTCCTGCCTGCGCGGCGGCAAGGGTGCCCGGCTGGTCGTGCCGGACGGCCTCGACGCCTTCACGCTGCTGTTCTCCGAGTCCGCGGGCCGCGCGGTCGTCTCGGTGCCGCGCAGCGAGGAGCTGCGGTTCAACGACATGTGCGGGGCGCGCGGTCTGCCCGTGACCCGCATCGGTGTCGTGGACGGTGACGAGATCGCGGTCCAGGGCGAGTTCAGCATCCCGCTGAGCGAGCTGCGCACGGCGCACGAGGAGACGATCCCGGCGCTGCTCGCGTAGTTCCCGGGCGGCACACGCCGAAACCCCCGACCGGTTCCGCCCGGTCGGGGGTTTTCGCGTGGTGCGCAAGGGAAGCGCGGGGCTCGGCCCTTGCCCGTACGGGGAAGGGTCAGGCGCCAGTACGGGTGCCGGGCAGCCGGGTCGCCAGGATCAGGGCAAGGACCATCGCGCCGGTGGCGCAGGCGAAGACCACGTTGGTCGAGGAGACGAAGGCGTCCAGGGCCCGCTGGTGGGCAGTGCCGGTGAGCCGGCCGATGTCACTGGTCGTTCCACCGGGGCCCTCGGCGGCGTAGACCCTGCTGAGCACGGCTCCGAAGAGGGAGGCCCCCAGGGCGGTGCCGAGGGTCTGGAAGAAGCGGACACCGGTGGTGGCGACGCCCAGCTGGGCCGGCGGGGCGGTGTCCTGGACGAGCTGGATCAACTGACCGATGAGCTGGCCGAAGCCGATGCCCATGAGCAGCAGTGCGCCGCGCACGGTCCACAGGCCGGTGCCCGTGTCGAGCGTGGTCAGCAGGGCGAGGGCGGCCGAGGCGAAGACCGTGCCGCTGACGACGAAGGTCTTCTGCGACCAGCCCGCCGAGACCAGGCGCCCCGAGACGAGCCCGACGACGGTCATGCCGATCGCCATCGGGACCAGGAAGAGGCCGGCCGAGGTCGCGGCGACCCCGCGGACCACCTGGAGGTAGATCATCACGTAGACGATCGACCCCATCATCGCAACGCCCACGAGCCCCTGGACCGCGAAGCCGTACCGCATGGTCCGCAGGCGGAAGAGCGAGAGCGGAAGGATCGGTTCGGCGGCCGTGGCCTGGCGCCACAGGAACAGGCCGAGCGCGACGGCGGCGGCGGCGACGAGGCCGACGACGACCGGCGAGGTCCACGCGTAGTCCTCGCCGCCCCACTCGGTGACCAGGAGCAGCGCGGTGGAGAAGGCGGCGGCGAGACCGGCTCCGAGGAAGTCGATGCGGTGGCGCGTCGTGCGGACGGGGAGCTTCACCACGACGACCGCGGCGACCAGGACGGCGATGCCGACGGGCAGGTTGACGTAGAAGACCCAGCGCCAGCCCGCGTGGTCGGCCAGGGCGCCGCCCAGCCAGGGGCCGAGTGCCATGCCCGCACCGGCGATGATTCCGCCGATGCTGCCCTTCTTGTCGCCGCCCTTGGCCTTGGCGCCCTCGCCTTCCTTGGGGCCGTCGCCTTCCTTGGGGCCGGCCGCGCCGAGCTGGTGCAGGACGACCATGGTGACGCTCATCAACCCGCCGCCGCCGACGCCCTGGAAGGCGCGCGCGGCGATCAGCTCGCCCATGGACTGGGCCATTCCGCACAGTGCGGATCCGGCGAGGAAGGTGGCGAGGGCCCCGATGAAGACCTTCTTCGAGCCCAGGGAGTCGCAGAGCTTGCCGTACAGGGGCAGCGCGGCGGTCGCGGCGAGCTGGTAGGCGGCGATCAGCCATGGGATCCGGTCGACGCCGTGGACGGGGTCCAGGTCGCGGACGATCGGGACGGTTGCCGAGGACACGATGTTCGAGTCCAGCACCGCCAGCAGGATCGTGACGATGCAGAGCGCCACGGCGATCGTGGTGCTCCGGCCGCCGGCCGCCTGTCCGGCCGAGGTCGTCCGCTGGGGCGCGGGCGCGGTGACTGTTCCGGGCATGGCTGGGGTCCCCCCTCCTGAGCGGCGCTGACGCGCACCGCTGTGGTGGTCCCACTGTTCACGGAATATGTATACCGAGTCAAGTTTTCGTCCGGGATTAATTTTCATCCTGGTACAGTGAGGCCATGACCGAGGGGATGGGCTTGCGCGAGCGCAAGAAGAGGGAAACCCGGCGGCGGCTGTTGGAAACGGCCACCGAGCTCTTCTCCGAGCGCGGGTTCGATCAGGTGTCCGTCGCGGAGATCGCCGACGCGGCCGATGTCTCGAAGATGACCGTCTTCAACTACTTCGACAGCAAGGAAGACCTGGTCTTCGCGCCGCTGGAGGAGCACGTGGGCGACGCCGCCCGCATCGTGCGGGAGCGCGCGCCCGGTGAATCGGCGGTCGCGGCGTTGCGCCGGCAGTTCGTGGAGGCCATCGAGCGCCACGACCCGTCGGTGGGGATGGGTGACCACCCGCTGGCACTCCGCATCGTGCGGCTCATCCTGGAGACGCCCGCCCTGCTCACCCGCGCCCACTCCTTCTTCGTGCGCACGCAGGACCAGCTCACGGAGGCTCTGATCGAGGAGGGGGAGGAGCCGGTCATCGCGCGCATCGTCGCGTCCCAACTGCTCGGTACGCGAAACGCCCTGCTCACCGAGAACCGCAGGCGCCTGCTGGCCGGCGAACCGGCCGCCGCGGTCGCCCCCGACGCCGTCGCCCTGGCCCACCGGGGCTTCGACCTGCTGGAGAAGGGCCTCGGCGACTACGCGACGCGTATCTGACACAGGGCTGCGCCTGCCCGGGGAGGACGCCCTGTCGGTGGCGCGTCGTAGGCTCCCCGACATGCCGCCCTCGCAGAAGCGCCCCCGCCGTTACGACCCGGCCAGGACCCGCACCGCGGTCCTCGCCCAGTTCGCCCACGTCCGGAACGCCGTGCGCACGCTGACCCCGCAGCAGCTCGCCGCACCGAGCGGACTCGGCGACTGGACGGTGCGCGAGCTCGCCGCGCACATCACCATGGCCCTCTCGCACGTCAGCCGGACGCTGGAGCTTCCCGCACCGGCCCTCGCCAAACCCGAGGTGTCCCTCCTGGAGTGGCCGTTCACCACAGCGGCCCGCGCCCCCGGGATCGCGGACGACACCGCCGAGCGGGCAGCGGCCGCCCCCGACCTGGACGCGCTCTACGCGGAGGTCGCCGCCCGCTTCGAGGCCCTGGTGCCCAGCGCCTCCGAGGACCGTCTGCTGGCCACCCGGGTCGGGGCGATGCGCCTCGGAGACTTCCTGGTCACCCGCACCGTGGAGCTGGTCGTTCACACCTGGGACCTCAACGAGGCGACCGGGCTCTCCGTCCCGTACGACCGGCAGGCGCTCGCCGCGTGCAGCCGGCTCCTCGCCGACGCGCTGGCCGAGCGGGCGCCCGGTGGTTCCGTCGAGGTCCGGGTGCCGCCGTTCGCGGTGGTCCAGTGCGTCCAGGGGCCGCGTCACACCCGGGGCACCCCGCCCAACGTCGTGGAGACCGACGCGCTCACCTGGATACGGCTCGCGACCGGGCGTACGGAGTGGGCGCGTGAGGTCGAAGCGGCGAAGGTCGCCGCGAGCGGCGAGCGCGCGGATCTCTCCGAGCTGCTGCCGTTGATGGGCTGAACCCGCTCCGGACGCCGGGCGGGCGGCCCGAGATACCGCATACCGGGCGCCCGCGGTGTGAGGCTCACCACGAAACGACCGGTCGGGCTGCTCCTCCCCGGCCCCGGGGGACCGGCACACGCAGTGCCACCACGGGCCCGATCAGGCGCTCCGCGGGGTGGCCGGAACCCGTCGGTGAACGGCCCGTGATCCGGGCGTCGCCTGCCCTCCGGCGGTTGCCGCGCGTAGATCGGGAAAGGGCTGCGATGACTGTGCGTGACTGTTACGAGGGGTTCGGCAGCCTGCTCCACAGGTGCTTCTCCGGGGGTGGGACGAGGAATCCCCAATTCGGACCAGTGGTCGATCTCCCCTACACTCGATGGCGTGCCTCGTGGTGATGGACGACTCAACCACGACCTGCTCCCCGGAGAGAAAGGCCCCCAGGACGCTTGCGGCGTCTTCGGTGTCTGGGCTCCGGGCGAAGAGGTCGCCAAGCTCACCTATTTCGGACTGTATGCCCTGCAGCACCGTGGACAGGAGTCCGCGGGCATCGCAGTGAGCAACGGGTCCCAGATCCTGGTCTTCAAGGACATGGGACTGGTCTCGCAGGTCTTCGACGAAACCTCCCTGGGATCGCTCCAGGGCCATATCGCGGTCGGTCATGCCCGCTACTCCACCACCGGTGCCTCGGTGTGGGAGAACGCGCAGCCGACGTTCCGTGCCACCGCGCACGGCTCGATCGCCCTCGGTCACAACGGGAACCTGGTCAACACGGCCCAGCTCGCGGAGATGGTCGCCGACCTCCCGCGCAAGGACGGCCGCGCCACCCAGGTCGCCGCGACCAACGACACCGACCTGGTGACCGCGCTGCTCGCCGGCCAGACCGACGACGACGGCAAGCCGCTGACCATCGAGGAGGCCGCCGCCAAGGTGCTTCCCGAGGTGCGGGGCGCCTTCTCCCTGGTCTTCATGGACGAACACACGCTCTACGCGGCCCGGGACCCGCAGGGCATCCGCCCGCTGGTCCTCGGCCGCCTGGAGCGTGGCTGGGTCGTCGCGTCGGAGTCCGCAGCCCTCGACATCTGCGGCGCCAGCTTCGTCCGCGAGATCGAGCCGGGCGAGATGGTCGCCATCGACGAGAACGGTCTGCGCACCTCGCGATTCGCGGAAGCGAAGCCCAAGGGCTGTGTCTTCGAGTACGTCTACCTGGCGCGCCCCGACACCGACATCGCGGGCCGCAACGTCTACCTCTCCCGTGTGGAGATGGGCCGAAGGCTGGCCGCCGAGGCGCCCGTCGACGCGGATCTGGTCATAGCGACGCCGGAGTCCGGCACCCCGGCCGCCATCGGTTACGCGGAGGCCAGCGGAATCCCGTTCGGGAACGGCCTCGTGAAGAACGCCTACGTCGGCCGGACCTTCATCCAGCCCTCCCAGACGATTCGCCAGCTGGGCATCCGCCTCAAGCTGAACCCGCTCAAGGAAGTCATCAAGGGCAAGCGCCTGGTGGTCGTGGACGACTCGATCGTCCGCGGCAACACCCAGCGCGCGCTGGTCCGGATGCTCCGCGAGGCCGGCGCCGCCGAGATCCACATCCGGATCTCGTCCCCGCCGGTGAAGTGGCCCTGCTTCTTCGGCATCGACTTCGCGACCCGCGCCGAGCTGATCGCCAACGGCATGTCCGTCGAGGAGATCGGCACCTCGATGGGCGCCGACTCGCTCGCGTACATCTCGCTCGACTCGATGATCGAGGCGACGACGATCGACAAGCCGAACCTGTGCCGCGCCTGCTTCGACGGCGAGTACCCGATGGAGCTCCCGGACCCGGAGCTGCTCGGCAAGCAGCTGCTGGAGACCGAGCTGGCTGCGGGCCCCGCGGCGACCGCGGCGTCCGACGCGCTGCGGCGTCCGTGACCCGGACCGTCCGGCGGCCCTTCCCCCAGCCCCGTATCTCCACACGAAAGATCCCAGGCAATGTCTGAGACAACAGGTGCTTCCTACGCGGCAGCGGGCGTCGACATCGAGGCCGGCGACCGCGCCGTCGAGCTGATGAAGGAGTGGGTGAAGAAGACGCAGCGCCCCGAGGTCGCGGGTCTCGGCGGCCTCGGCGGTTTCGCCGGCCTCTTCGACGCCTCGGCGCTCAAGCGCTACGAGCGTCCGCTCCTGGCCTCCGCCACGGACGGCGTCGGCACCAAGGTCGACCTCGCCCGCCAGATGGGTGTGTACGACACGATCGGTCACGACCTCGTCGGCATGGTCGTGGACGACCTCGTCGTCTGTGGCGCCGAGCCGCTGTTCATGACCGACTACATCTGCGTCGGCAAGGTGCACCCCGAGCGTGTCGCGGCCATCGTGAAGGGCATCGCCGAGGGCTGTGTGCTGGCCGGCTGCGCGCTGGTCGGCGGCGAGACCGCCGAGCACCCCGGTCTGCTGGGCGCGGACGATTTCGACGTGGCCGGAGCGGGGACGGGCGTGGTCGAGGCCGACCGCCTGCTGGGCCCCGACCGCATCCGCGAGGGTGACGCCGTGATCGCCATGGCGTCCTCCGGGCTTCACTCGAACGGGTACTCGCTCGTCCGCCACGTGGTGTTCGACCGGGCCGGCTGGACGCTGGACCGCCGGATCGAGGAGTTCGGCCGGACCCTGGGCGAGGAGCTCCTGGAGCCGACCCGGATCTACTCGCTGGACTGCCTGGCCCTCACCCGTACGACCGAGGTGCACGGCTTCAGCCACGTCACCGGCGGCGGCCTGGCCAACAACCTGGCCCGGGTCATCCCGGACGACCTGCACGCGACGGTGGACCGCTCCACGTGGACGCCGGGCGCGGTGTTCGACCTCGTCGGCAAGGCCGGCCAGGTCGAGCAGCTGGAGCTGGAGAAGACGCTCAACATGGGCGTCGGCATGATCGCGGTCGTCCCCGCCGAGTCCGTGGACGCGGCCCTGACGACGCTGGCCGACCGGGGCGTCGACTCCTGGGTCGCCGGGGAGATCACCGCCCGTGGCGACCACGCGACCGGCGCCGAGCTGGTGGGTTCGTACGCACGCTGAGCGGGAACACCGGTCGGGCCGACGGGCCCGGCCGGTCACCGGCAGCCTCGCCCTTCCCGCAGGCGGGCAGCACACCTCTCGGTCCGCACGCAGGCAGCACAAAACCCGGTCCGGAGAAGCTCCGGACCGGGGTGATGTGTCAGCGCGAGGTCAAGCGCCGCGGCGCTTGGACGAAGGACCGGACTGGTCGTTCTCGTCCTCGTCCTCGTCGTTGTTGTACAGATCCGCGTACTGTGCGTACGGGTCATCTTCCTCGTCGTCATCCTCGAACGGCTCCGCGTTCGGTGGCTGACTCGAAGTCGATGCGCCCAGCTCACTGGCCAGACGCGACAGGTCCGTCCCGCCGGTGCTGTATTTCAGCTGGCGGGCGACCTTGGTCTGCTTGGCCTTTGCCCGGCCGCGCCCCATGGCTCGACCCCCTCGGTGACGGGGCTCGACGGCCCCAGAGTCTTGACACGCGTTCATGTTTCAGGACGGACTCTCGGCAGAGAGACCGTGCCTGTAGAGCTTTAACGGTACCTGCTTCCGCGGCCATACGGTACGCCGCCCGCATCACGCGCCCCGGAAGAGGACCCTCGAGACGCCCTGTCCTCGCTGGTCAACTGCGATTTTAACCTCTTATCGGCAGGCGACCCGCCGACCGGCGTGAGTCTTGTCTCGCCGGTCGGCGGGTCGCCCGGCCGCACGGAGGGGTGCGGCTCAGCGGCGGCGGGCCTCCGCCATCCGCTGTTCGGCGATCCGGTCGGCCGCGGCGGCCGGCGGAATGCCGTCTTCCTTCGCACGTGCGAATATGGCCAGCGTGGTGTCGAAGATCTTCGTGGCCTTCGCCTTGCACCGGTCGAAGTCGAAGCCGTGCAGCTCGTCGGCGACCTGGATGACTCCGCCCGCGTTCACCACGTAGTCGGGCGCGTACAGGATGGCGCGGTCGGCCAGGTCCTTCTCGACGCCCGGGTGTGCGAGCTGGTTGTTGGCCGCGCCGCACACCACCTTCGCGGTGAGCACCGGCACGGTGTGGTCGTCGAGAGCGCCGCCCAGCGCGCACGGGGCGTAGATGTCCAGGCCCTCGGTACGGATCAGCGTGGCGGTGTCGGCCGCGACGGCGACCTCGGGGTGCTTGTCGGTGATCCGGCGCACCGATTCCTCGCGCACATCGGTGATCACGACCTCGGCACCGTCCGCGAGCAGGTGCTCGACCAGGTAGTGACCGACCTTGCCGACGCCGGCGACCCCCACTTTTCGGCCACGCAGCGTCGGGTCGCCCCACAGGTGCTGGGCCGAGGCCCGCATGCCCTGGAAGACGCCGAACGCGGTCAGCACCGACGAGTCGCCGGCGCCGCCGTTCTCGGGGGAGCGGCCGGTGGTCCAGCGGCACTCGCGGGCCACGACGTCCATGTCGGCGACGTAGGTGCCGACGTCGCAGGCCGTCACGTACCGGCCGCCGAGCGAGGCGACGAACCGGCCGTAGGCCAGCAGCAGTTCCTCGCTCTTGATCTGCTCGGGGTCACCGATGATGACGGCCTTGCCGCCGCCGTGGTCGAGCCCGGCCAGGGCGTTCTTGTACGACATGCCGCGCGCGAGGTTCAGCGCGTCGGCGACGGCCTCGGCCTCGGAGGCGTACGGGTAGAAGCGGGTGCCGCCGAGGGCGGGGCCCAGGGCGGTGGAGTGGAGGGCGATGACGGCCTTGAGGCCGCTGGCCCGGTCCTGGCAGAGGACGACTTGTTCGTGTCCGCCCTGGTCCGAGTGGAACAGGGTGTGCAGGACATCGACAGGCGCGCCGGTCACATCGGTCACTGTGGTGACTCCCAAGTACGAAGCGGCGGACAGACCCTCCTGAAGGTGGGGAGGGCCCGCCGGGCCGGCCGTACGGCCGGCCCGGCTGGGCAAGAGCGTAAGTCCTACCCCCACGTAGATCTGTTCCAGTGCCAAGGATCACCCCCTACCGGGGGACAGGCGTGACACGATCACCGCATGTCGGTGGTGTCTTCGGTGCTGGTTCCCTACGCGTCCTACCTCCGGGTGTACGAGCCACTGGCGGCCTTCCCGGAGGGCGAGCGCGCCCACTGGGCCCGCTATGCGGCCCGCGACCGGGTGCCCACGGCACAGGACGAACTCAGGCGCTCGCTGGCCGACTTGGCGGCGACCCCGCCCGCCGGTGTGCCGGCGCACGAGAGCGCCGACGCGTTCGTGGCCGAGGTGGACGGCGTGGTGTGCGTGTGCCCGTGGCGGACCCGGCTGCGCGGCTGGCTGGCGCTGGACGGGCTGGCGGAGCTGTTCCCCGGCCCGGTGCTCGACGCGGTGCTGCCGCCGGTGGTGCGCGGCCAGGCGCTGGCCGACCACGAGCGGTGGGCGGAGCGCAATCCGGACGCCCGGCCGTGGATCAGGACGGCGGTGTGGCAGGTTCCGGTGCGCTGGTTCGTGCTGTTCGCGGACGAGGAGCGGGAGCACGTGGTCGCCGGGCCGGACGGGGAGCCGCCGGTGTTCCGATACCGGACGCCGATGGTCGAGGCGCGGCGCCGGCTGGCCCGGTCGCTGCGGACGTTGCGGGAGACGATGGACGAGGGGCCGCTGACCACGGGGCTGGTGGACGTCGGGCGGTGGCTGGAGGAGTTCCACCCGCGCTCGCTCGTGGAGCTGGACTACGGCGGGCTCGTGCACGCGCTGCCGGAGCGGGAGCTCAGCGTCGACCGGAGCGCCGCCGACGTGGCGGAGGGGATCGCCGCGCTGCGGGCGGGCGACGCGGAGAGGGCGGCCGAGGCGTACGCGCGTCTCGCGGAGCGCTGGCGGGCCGTAAGGGACCGTCAGTTCGCCAACTGACCACCGAGGCACCCTGCACGGACGGCTCGTGAACCGGTGTCGGATGTGACACGTGTGGGTGAAGGGGCGGATGGTTCACAAGGGGTGGCGGGACCTACGTCCCGAACCGGGCCTTTGCCTCAACCGTGATGGATAGCACTTACGGGGCCCTTGCGTCCTTCCCTACCCCTCGTGCCAAAATAGGACAAGGAGTCCGGTGAGGACTCCATCCGTCCATGTATGGGTGGATCGCTCGGCATTGCACGCTATGGGGGGTCTGACGGCTCCTGATCGCTCTGTGACTGATCGTCACGGTGGTGTGACTGTCCGCTATGGCATGGTCCATCGGCTTTCCGTCGCTGATGAACACCTGGGAGGGCAATTCCATCGGTTTGGCCGACGTGGCTGGACGGATGGTGTAGTTGTAGTGCCGAGGACAAGCCGTTCGTCCTATAACCGACTCGGCCCGCGTCCGCCATTTCGGGCAACGTGGGTCAAGGTGCAGAATTTAGAGGAAAGAACCGAGATGGTTCGGTTCTCCCGAGGAGGCCGCTCATGACCGCTCGCACCCCTGATGCCGAGCCGCTGCTGACCCCGGCTGAGGTCGCCACGATGTTCCGCGTGGACCCGAAGACGGTTACCCGTTGGGCGAAGGCAGGCAAGCTCACGTCCATCCGCACGCTCGGTGGGCATCGCCGGTACCGCGAGGCAGAGGTCCGCGCACTGCTTGCGGGTATTCCGCAGCAGCGCAGCGAGGCCTGACAAAACCCCTGTCACCCCGTCACACCTGGGCTTCTGGGTCCCCCAACCCACTTGCTCACCCATAGCTCCATATGACGGGCGCCCGCCCCAACGGGCGCCATACCTGTGCCATACAGGTCATGTCATCCGATCGCGCTGGACTCCGCCGGGTCCAGCGCGATTTTTTTGCGCCCGCACCGGTTCCGCCCGGCAACCGCTCCCTGCCGGCCCTACGGCGCCGTCCGCGCGGCCGGCCCGGCGGCCGAGGGGTCTCGTCGGGGGTGTCGGCGGGCGGTGCGGGGGTATCCGGAAGACATCCTTCCGTGAGGTGCAATTGCACATATTAAATTCGCTAGTTGTAGGAAGGGTGTAAAGACCCCCCTTCTCAAAACTGATTCAGTGACACCCGTCACACCGCACGAGTGTTGCCAACTACGAGCCTGCCACTGTGAGGAAGTCGCTGGCCGCGCCGAAGGTCATCTCGTGGCAGGACTTACGTCCCCGCTTCGCGAAGGCCGTACGGAGGCCCGTCGGCGCCTCCTGGGCGGCTCGGGCGGCCCGGTGGCGCCGATCGGGCGCCCGGGCGGCCTGCGGGGCCGTCACGGGCCTCAGGGCGAGCCGCGGCAGGCTGGGTGGCCCGTTCGCGGTGACTCGCGCCCGTGGCTGCCCCATCGCGCCACCTCCTGGTGCATGTGCGCCGCCCGCTCCGGGATTCCGGGGCGGCACCAGGTTTCTGAGTACTCGTCGGTGGACACCGCGGTCAAGACGCGCGAAAGCCCGGATCGATGAGATCCGGGCTTTCGTTCTGCGGTCCTGACGGGATTTGAACCCGCGGCCTCCACCTTGACAGGGTGGCGAGCACTCCTAACTGCTCCACAGGACCAGGTTTCGCTGCCTTCCTCGCGTCCGGCTGCGAAAACAGACTGTACAGGAGTTCAGCGGGTGCGGTCGAACTCACTGCGGGTGGCGGTGCCGTTACGGAGATCCCCTACGGGGCCGCGGCGTCGATCGCCTTCACGATCCGCTTGTCCGAGACGGGGAACGCGGTGCCCAGGGCGTGCGCGAAGTAGCTCACGCGCAGCTCCTCGATCATCCACCGGATGTCCAGCACCTCCTGCGGGACGGGCCGGCTCCTGGGCAACTGCTCCAGCAGCCAGGCGTACTCGTCCTGCATCTCGTGGACCTTCTCCATGCGTGTGGTGTCCCGCTGGACGTTGGTCGGCATCTGCTGGAGCCTGCGGTCCTCGGCCACCAGGTACCGCATCAGGTCGGGCAGCCGGCGCAGGCCGGTCGCGGTGACGAAGCCGGGCGGCATCAGACGCGCCAGGTGATCCCGTACGTCCGTGACGTTGTTGATCAGCACCAGGCTGTTGGTGGC
Organism: Streptomyces sp. SAS_281; assembly: GCF_052542855.1. Classification (NCBI taxonomy): domain Bacteria; kingdom Bacillati; phylum Actinomycetota; class Actinomycetes; order Kitasatosporales; family Streptomycetaceae; genus Streptomyces; species Streptomyces sp. SAS_281. Next base: position 41,320 of record NZ_JBMNDO010000035.1, on the reverse strand, counting down.
CTTCAGCCGGCGCTCGCACGCCTGCCAGGCCGCCAGGATCTGCTGCACCTGGCCGATCGTGCGCACGGTCAGGTCCACCAGGTCCGCGCGCACCTTGTCGTACAGCGTCCGGAACGACGCCTCGTCCCAGGCGGGGCCGCCGTGAGCCGCGATCAGCCGGTCGGCGGCCGCCGTCGCGCAGTCGTCGAAGAGGGCCTGGATCGAGCCGTGCGGATTGCGGGACAGGGCCAGCTTCTGCTGGTTCGTCAGCTTGTCCGACGCGAACTTCGCCGGGTTGACCGGGATGTTCAGCAGGATCAGCTTCCGGGTGCCCCGCCACATCGCCTGCGCCTGCTCGGCCTCCGTGTCGAAGAGGCGTACCGCCACGGTCTCGCCCTGGTCGACCAGCGCCGGGTACGCCTTGACCGGCTGACCGGCCCTCCGCGTCTCGAAGACCTTGTTCAGCGTGCCGATCGTCCAGTCCTTCAGACCCGAACGTTCGATGGATTCGCCGGAGGGCCCCGCGGTGGCCGCCGCGGCCTTGGAGAGGGCCTGACGGGCCTTCGGGCGCAGCTGGAGCTTCAGCGCCTCCAGGTCCTTGTCCTCGGCGACCCTGCGGCGCCGCTCGTCCACGATCCGGAAGGTGATCTTGAGGTGGTCCGGCACCCGGCTCAGGTCGAAGTCGTCCGCGGTGACAGGGACCCCGACCATCCGCTGGAGCTCGCGGGCGAGCGTCGCCGGCAGCGGCTCCTGGAGGGGCACGGCCCGGTCCAGGAACTTGTCGGCGTAGTTCGGGGCGGGCACGTAGTGCCGGCGGATCGGCTTGGGCAGCGAACGGATCAGTTCGGTGACGACCTCCTCGCGCAGGCCCGGGATCTGCCAGTCGAAGCCCTCGGCCGTTACCTGGTTGAGCACCTGAAGCGGAATGTGGACGGTCACACCGTCGGCGTCCGCGCCCGGCTCGAACTGGTAGGTCACCCGGAACTTCAGCTTCCCCTGCCGCCAGGAGTCCGGGTAGTCGTCCTTGGTGACGGCCCCGGCCTTCTCGTTGATGAGCATCGAGCGCTCGAAGTCGAGCGCGTCCGGCTCGTCGCGTCGCTTGTGCTTCCACCAGGAGTCGAAGTGGGCGCCGGAGACGATGTGTTCGGGGATGCGCTGGTCGTAGAAGTCGAACAGCGTCTCGTCGTCCACGAGGATGTCGCGGCGCCGGGCGCGGTGCTCCAGCTCCTCGACCTCGCCGAGCAGTTTGCGGTTGTCGTGGAAGAACTGGTGGTGCGTGCGCCAGTCGCCCTCGACCAGGGCGTTGCGGATGAAGAGGTCCCGCGAGGTCTCCTGGTCGATCCGGCCGAAATTGATCTTGCGCTGGGCGACGATCGGCACGCCGTACAGCGTGACCCGCTCGTACGCCATCACCGCGGCCTGGTCCTTCTCCCAGTGCGGCTCGCTGTAGGTGCGCTTCAGCAGATGCTGGGCCAGCGGCTCGATCCACTCCGGCTCGACCTTGGCGTTGACCCGCGCCCAGAGCCGGGACGTCTCCACCAGCTCCGCCGACATCACGAACCGCGGCTGCTTCTTGAACAGCGCGGACCCGGGGAAGATCGCGAACTTGGCGCTGCGGGCGCCCAGGTACTCGTTCTTCTCGGTGTCCTTCAGCCCGATGTGCGACAGCAGTCCGGCCAGCAGAGAGGTGTGCACCGACTGCTCGGGCGCGTCCTCCTCATTGAGCTCGATGCCCATCTGCTTGGCGACCGTGCGCAGCTGGGCGTAGATGTCCTGCCACTCACGAATGCGGAGGAAGTTCAGATACTCCTGCTTGCACATCCGGCGGAAGCTGGAGGAACCGCGCTCCTTCTGCTGCTCCCGGATGTAACGCCACAGGTTCAGGAACGCCAGGAAGTCGGACGTCTCGTCCTTGAACCTGGCGTGCTGCTGGTCGGCCTGCGTCTGCTTGTCGGAGGGCCGCTCGCGCGGGTCCTGGATGGAGAGCGCGGCGGCGATGACCATGACCTCGCGGACGCAGCCGTTGCGGTCGGCCTCGACGACCATACGGGCGAGGCGCGGGTCGACCGGCAGCTGCGAGAGCTTGCGGCCGAGCGGCGTGAGGCGCTTCTTCGCGTCCTTTTCTGCAGGGTCGAGCGCGCCGAGCTCCTGGAGCAGCTGCACGCCGTCGCGGATGTTGCGGTGGTCCGGCGGGTCGATGAAGGGGAACTTCTCGATGTCGCCGAGGCCGGCGGCGGTCATCTGGAGGATGACGGACGCCAGGTTCGTCCGCAGGATCTCCGCGTCGGTGAACTCCGGGCGGGTCAGGAAGTCGTCCTCGGAGTACAGCCTGATGCAGATGCCGTCCGAGGTACGGCCGCAGCGGCCCTTGCGCTGGTTGGCGCTGGCCTGCGAGATCCGCTCGATCGGCAGCCGCTGCACCTTGGTGCGGTGGCTGTAGCGGGAGATGCGGGCGGTGCCCGGGTCGATCACGTACTTGATGCCGGGGACGGTCAGCGAGGTCTCGGCGACGTTGGTGGCCAGCACGATCCTGCGCCCCGTGTGGCGCTGGAACACCCGGTGCTGCTCGGCGTGCGACAGGCGCGCGTAGAGGGGGAGCACCTCGGTGTTGCGCAGGTTGCGTTTGCCGAGCGCGTCGGCGGTGTCGCGGATCTCGCGCTCGCCGGAGAGGAAGGCCAGGACGTCTCCGGGTCCCTCGCCCTGGAGTTCGTCCACGGCCTCGCAGATCGCGGTGATCTGGTCGCGGTCGGCGTCGTCGGCGTCCTCCTCCAGGAGCGGCCGATAACGGACCTCCACCGGGTACGTACGCCCGCTGACCTCGATGATCGGGGCGTCACCGAAGTGGCGCGAGAAGCGTTCCGGGTCGATGGTCGCGGAGGTGACGACGACCTTCAGGTCGGGCCGCCTGGGCAGCAGCCGGGCCAGGTAGCCGAGGAGGAAGTCGATGTTCAGCGACCGCTCGTGGGCCTCGTCGATGATGATCGTGTCGTACGCGAGCAGCTCGCGGTCCGTCTGGATCTCGGCGAGCAGGATGCCGTCCGTCATCAGCTTGACGAAGGTCGCGTCCGGGTTCACCTGGTCGGTGAAGCGGACCTTCCAGCCGACGGTCTCGCCGAGCGGTGTCTTCAGCTCGTCGGCGATGCGCTCGGCCACCGTGCGCGCGGCGATCCGACGTGGCTGGGTGTGCCCGATCATGCCCCGGAGGCCCCGGCCCAGCTCCATGCAGATCTTGGGGATCTGGGTGGTCTTGCCGGAGCCGGTCTCACCCGCGACGATCACGACCTGGTGGTCGCGTATCGCCTCCAGGATCTCGTTCTTCTTCTGGCTGACCGGAAGCTGTTCGGGGTACGTGACGGCGGGCATCCGGCCCGCCCGCTGCTCGAGCCGCCCGGCTGCCTTGTCCGCCTGGGTGGCGATCTCGTCCAGCACGGCCTGCTGGGCCTCGGGCTTGCGGATACGGCGGGCGCCTTCGAGGCGGCGGCCGAGCCGGTTCGCGTCGCGGAGCGAGAGCTGCGCGAGCCGGGACTGGAGATCGGCGAAGGAAGTAGACATACGGATCCCAGGATCTCACCCGGGCCGGAGGAAGGGCGAACCCATTTCGGGCGGCGGTTCCTCCGGGGAGGACGGCGGCGGTCCGGCACGACAAAGGCCCCGTCCAGCGGACGGGGCCTTCGGGTGGTGGCTGGGGCCGGGATCGAACCGGCGACCTATCGCTTTTCAGGCGATCGCTCGTACCAACTGAGCTACCCAGCCACAAGGTTTCACGTGAAACCTCAGCGGTCCTGACGGGATTTGAACCCGCGGCCTCCACCTTGACAGGGTGGCGAGCACTCCTAACTGCTCCACAGGACCAAGCTATGTGCGAGACAAGTCTCGCACACGTTCAAGCGTGCCCCCAACGGGATTCGAACCCGTGCTACCGCCTTGAAAGGGCGGCGTCCTGGGCCACTAGACGATGAGGGCTAAGGGCCCACCTGCGCGCCTTGCAGCGCGTCGGGGACGTGAGAAGCATATGGGATGCCGGCGGCGTTCGCCAAAACGGTTTACGGGGACGGGGTCGGACCGGTCGGAGACGGGCTCGTGAGGGACGGCTTCTGCGCCGGAAGATGGCGGCTGACCTCGGCCGTCGTCAGTCCGAGGCCGCCCAGGGTGATCTCGTCCCAGGCTTGCAGGCGACGGGTGGAGCGGTCCAGATAGAGCACCGACGCGAGCACCTGTTCCGGCTTCTTGTTCTGGACGGCCCGCAGCCCGCCGCCGCCCGTGGAGCCCTCGACCATCAGCCGGGTGCCGCCCTTCAGGACCTCGTTCTGCCGGTGGTGCACATGGCCGGCCAGCGCCAGCGGCACCTCGCCGTCCGTCTCCTTCGCCGCCTCCGGCTCATGGGCGACGGCGATGTCGACGGGGGTCCCGGACCGCTGCTGCTCGCGCAGGGCGGCGGCGAGCGTGCGGCCGGCCACCCCCTCGACGTCCTCGGCCTGCTCGGGGCCCGTCCGGTCCGGGGTGAACTGCGGGTCTCCTACCCCGGCGACCCGCAGCCCGCCGACGGTCACGGCCCGGCCCTGGTCCAGGACGTGCACGTTCGGGAAGCGCTTCTTGTCGGACAGGTACTTCTGTGTCACCGCCGAGTCGTGGTTCCCTCGCACCCAGATGTAGGGGGCGCCGAGGTCGGCGATGGGGTCCAGGAAGCTGTTCTCGACGGCTGTGCCGTGGTCCATCGTGTCGCCGGAGTCGATGATCACGTCGATGTCGTACTGCTCCACGAGTGAGCCGATGATGTGCCATGCGGCCGGGTTGAGGTGGACGTCCGAGACGTGCAGGACGCGCAGCGTCGCCGGGTCCGGGCTGTAGACGGGGAGCGTCGAGGTGGCGTCGTACAGCTTGGTGACGTTGGTGACCAGGCGGGCCAGCTCCTGCTGGTAGACGTCGAAGTCGCTGACGATCGAGCGGGCGTCGCCGACGACCGAAGGGGCACTGGAGAGCAGCCCGGAGAACTTGGGCTCCAGGACCGACTTCGGGTTCCAGGTGGCGTACGCGCCGACGCCGGACGCGGCGAGCAGCGCGAGGGCCAGCCCCCCGGCCGCCAGGGCCCGGCGCGGCCGGCGGTAGACCGCGAGGCCCAGCGCCGTCGCCCCGGTCACCACCGCCACGCAGGAGCGCAGGGCCAGCTCGCGGGTGCCCGCCGCGACGTCCGACGTGACCTCGTCCTCCAGCCCGGCCAGCCGTTCGGGGTGCTGGACCAGGGCCTGCGAGCGGACCGGGTCGAGCCGGTCCACGTCCACGTCGAGGCGGACCGGGGCGTGGTGCGAATCAAGCTCCAGGGCGCCGAGCGGGGAGACGTTGATCTTGGTGCCGCCGCTGAGCGAGGGCCGCAGGGTCATCGTCGTGTCCATCGGCCCCACGGTCGTCCGGACGCTGCCCACCGCGAGCAGCCCGAGCCAGGCGCCGAACAGCACCACGACGACCAGTCCGAGGGCCCGGACGAACGGCCGGGGCGCGGCGAGGAGCCCGTGGGCGGCGCGGCGGGGTATCGGGCGGCGGAGGGGGAGTCGGGCGCGGGCCATTGGGTGCCCCTGCCCCAGTCGTGGCGCGGGTATGCCCGGGCGCCGGGACGGGCGAACGGACGGGCGAACGGACGGGCGCGGGGCCTGGGCGGGCCGGGTGGCCGTACGGGACAATGGCCGGGTGCTGGAGATGACGCGGGAAGCGTTCGAGGAACTGGTCGCCGAGGCACTGGACCGGATCCCGCCGGAGCTGACCCGGCTGATGGACAACGTCGCGGTCTTCGTCGAGGACGAGCCGGAGTCCGACGACCCGGAACTGCTCGGGCTGTACGAGGGCACGCCGCTGACCGAGCGCGGTGAGTGGTACGCGGGCGTGCTGCCGGACCGCATCACGATCTACCGGGGGCCGACGCTGCGGATGTGCGGGACGCGCGAGGACGTGGTGGCCGAGACGGAGATCACCGTCGTCCACGAGATCGCCCATCACTTCGGCATCGATGACGAGAGGCTGCACGCGCTCGGTTACGGGTGAGCCGGGTGCGGGGCGCGCGTCGGGAAGGAGCCGGCCCGCCGGGCGTGTCCCGGGCGGGGTCGCGGGAGTTGGGCACAGCGCACCCGGCTCGTTCATGTCAGGCCCCGTCCTTCCTCGTGTTCCCGGAGGTGCCCTCGTGCGCCAGTTCTCCGTCCCTGTCCGCTGGGCAGCGGTCACCGCTGTCACGCTCGCCACGTCCACCGGCTGTATGAGCGTCGGCTCCGACGGGGCGGAACCGGTGCCCTCGCGGTCCGCCGAGCCGAAGGACGCCGCCGTCGAGCCGAACGGCTCCACGGTGACGGGGACCGGCCGCTCCCGGTTCGGGGGCGCCGGTGCGCAGTCGGAGCGCCGGGTCGCCGGGCCGAGCGCTTCCGCGTCGCCCTCCGCGAGCGGCCCGGCCGCCGACGGGCCCGGGGGCGGACCGGATGAGGGCGGGGACCGGGCCGCCCGTCCCTCCGTACCGGCGGGGCCGGCCGCGTCCGCGCCGCCGGAGCCCTCGGCGCCGGCCGACCCCGGCCCCGTACCCGGTCCGGAGGATCCGGCGGACACGCCCGCGCCGCCGGAGCCGGAGCCCGAGCCGGAGCCCTCGGAGCCCGCGCCGCCGGCGCCCTCGGCGTCTCCGGCCGCTCAGTTCCGTACGGATGCCATGGGGTGGCGGGACGGGGTGGCGGCGTTGCGGACGCCGGAGGCATCACCGCAGGTGGGGCCGGTCTGAGGGGGCGGGTGAAGGGAGGGGGTTTGCGCAATGTGGGTGAGAGTGCGTATGGTGGTAGATCGCTTGATCCTATTGCCCGGCGCCGACACAGAAGAGCGCCGTGTGGCGCGTACTCTCCCTTGCCGTGGCTGGACCGCATTGAGGCGGTCGACATTGCGAAATCACGGAGTTATGGGCGCGTGCCGAGACTCCGGAAGGTTTCGCATTTCGCATGTCAATTTCCAGTTCTGACCGCACCGTCATGCCCGAGAACGTCGAGAACGACGAGCTCACCGCTGTTGCCGAGGCCGTCGTCGCAGAGACCGCCGAGTCCTCCGAGACCGCCGAGGCCGCTGAGCCGACCGTCACCTTCGCCGACCTGGGCCTGCCCGAGGGCATCGTCCGCAAGCTCGCGCAGAACGGTGTGACCACGCCCTTCCCGATCCAGGCGGCGACCATCCCGGACGCCCTGGCCGGCAAGGACATCCTCGGCCGCGGCCGTACCGGCTCCGGCAAGACCCTCTCCTTCGGCCTGCCGACCCTGTCGGCGCTGGCGGACGGGCACACCGAGAAGAAGAAGCCCCGCGCGATCATCCTCACCCCGACCCGTGAGCTCGCGATGCAGGTCGCGGACGCGCTCCAGCCGTACGGCGACGTGCTCGGCCTGAAGATGAAGGTCGTCTGCGGCGGTACGTCGATGGGCAACCAGATCTACGCCCTGGAGCGCGGCGTCGACATCCTCGTCGCCACCCCGGGCCGACTGCGCGACATCATCAACCGCGGCGCGTGCTCGCTGGAGAACGTCCAGGTCGCCGTCCTCGACGAGGCCGACCAGATGTCCGACCTGGGCTTCCTGCCCGAGGTCACCGAGCTGCTGGACCAGATCCCCGGGGGCGGCCAGCGCATGCTCTTCTCCGCCACCATGGAGAACGAGATCGGCACGCTGGTCAAGCGCTACCTGAGCAACCCGGTCACCCACGAGGTCGACTCCGCCCAGGGCAACGTCTCGACCATGTCGCACCACGTCCTCGTCGTGAAGCCGAAGGACAAGGCGCCGGTCACCTCCGCCATCGCCGCCCGCAAGGGCCGCACGATCATCTTCGTCCGCACCCAGCTGGGCGCCGACCGCATCGCCGAGCAGCTCGTCGACGCGGGCGTCAAGGCGGACGCGCTGCACGGCGGCATGACGCAGGGCGCGCGCACCCGGGTCCTGGAGGACTTCAAGAAGGGTTACGTCAACGCGCTCGTCGCGACCGACGTCGCCGCGCGCGGTATCCACGTCGACGGCATCGACCTGGTCCTGAACGTGGACCCGGCCGGTGACCACAAGGACTACCTGCACCGCTCGGGCCGTACCGCCCGGGCCGGCAAGTCCGGTGTCGTCGTCTCGCTGGCCCTGCCGCACCAGCGCCGCCAGATCTTCCGCCTGATGGAGGACGCGGGCGTCGACGCCTCGCGCCACATCGTGCAGGGCGCGGGCGTCTTCGAGCCGGAGGTCGCCGAGATCACCGGCGCCCGTTCGCTCACCGAGGTCCAGGCCGACTCCGCGAACAACGCCGCGAAGCAGGCCGAGCGTGAGGCCGCCGAGCTGACCAAGCAGCTGGAGCGTGCCCAGCGCCGCGCCGTCGAGCTCCGCGAGGAGGCCGACCGCCTGGTGGCGCGGGCCGCCCGTGAGCGCGGCGACGACCCCGAGGCCGCCGTGGCCGAGGTCACCGCCGAGGCCGAGGCCGCCCTCGCGGCTGCCGCCGCCTCCGTGCCGGAGCAGCCGGCCGTGCGCGAGGACCGCCGCGACGACCGGGGCAACTACGAGCGCCGCGACAACCGCGGTGGCTACCGGGGCAACGACCGCCGCGACGACCGGGGCGACCGTCCGTTCCGCCGCGACGACCGGGGCGACCGTCCGTCGGGTGGCTACCGGGGCAACGACCGCCGGGACGAGCGCCCGTCGTTCAACCGCGACCGTCGTGACGACCGTCCCTCGGGCGGCTTCCGCTCCGGCGGCGGCGACCGTCCGTTCAACCGCGACCGTCGTGACGACCGCCCGTCGGGCGGCTTCCGCTCCGGCGGAGACCGCCGCGACGACCGGGGCGACCGTCCGTCGGGTGGCTACCGGGGCAACGACCGCCGGGACGAGCGCCCGTCGTTCAACCGCGACCGTCGTGACGACCGTCCCTCGGGCGGCTTCCGCTCCGGCGGCGGCGACCGTCCGTTCAACCGCGACCGTCGTGACGACCGCCCGTCGGGCGGCTTCCGCTCCGGCGGCGGCGACCGGCCGAACGGCCGCCGCGACGACCACCGTTCGACCGGCACCAGCACCGGCTCCTTCGGCCGCCGCGACGACAAGCCGCGCTGGAAGCGCAACGGCTGATCGTCCGTAGGTCTCCGACCTGATCAAGCGGGCCCGTCCTTCGTGGACGGGCCCGCTTTCGTTTACGGCCCCGTTCCCTGAACGGGTTCGAATCTGCCTATCGGTGCATGTGCGGCTGCTGTTAATGTCGCCTGACTCGCATGGGGGGTTGGGGCCGGGGGGCTTTCAATTCGCACAGACCGCGGCACATGCTGCCGCGTCCTCCCCATGCCTTTACGAGGGTGTCCGGGAGGGACTCAGTTTGAGACGTCACGTGGGTGTGCGCAGTTCGGTCGCCGTTGTCGCGGCCCTTGTCATCGGCGCGGGCTTCGTACCACTGGACGCGGCACCCGCGCGTGCGGCGACCGGTGACGAGGTGGTCTTTCCCGCGGACGTCGCCGCACAGCCGAGGACGGTCATTCCGCTTTCGGCCGGGCCGACGGGATACCTCCGGTACGAGGAGGGGCGCGGTCAGTTCTGGAGTTCGTACAGCGGTGAGAACCACATCATCTACAACGACCTCGAGGGGCCCGATGCCGATGGCACCTACGGGGCCGGGGCCGACGTCGTGGCCGCGTACCAGAGCTGGGGGATGGCTGGACCAGGCCGGATCCGGTTGTACGACGCGGCCGCGGGGACCAACTCCTACCTGGAGTTGCCCGTGGGGCACGAGTACGTGGGGACCTACGGCACGACGGTCGTGACGTACAGCCGCACGAGCCCCACGGCCGCGCCGTCGTGGCATCTGCTGCGGCTCGTGAACCGTGCCGTCCAGGACACCGAGGTCGTCGGGTGGCCCGACGGCGCCGAGCGTCCTCTCAAGGCGGTCACCGGCGGGGCCGATGGCGTTCTCGTGCGGTACGGCCAGGGGGCCCGGCTCCGGCCGTTGTGGATCTCGCTGACGACCGGTGAGGCCCGCCCGGTGGGTCCCGACGTCTCCGCCGCTACGGCGTCCACGGTGGTGTCCCGCGACCACGTGGTGGAGTGGACCAAGGACGGCAAGGTGACGTTCTACGCGAAGGACGCGTCGCAGTCCGGGCCTCTGCTCGTGAGCCAGGTGAAGGACCTTCCCTACGCGGAGGGCGACAGGCTGCTCGGCGTGACCGGGCAGCGACTGGTGGTCGCACGCGCCTCCGGGCAGGGAGGATCGACTCCGTACCGGCTCGTGACCGTTCCCCTGGACGGCGGTCCCGAGGAGGCGCTCTTCGCCTACGGGCGGGCCGACGCCATGCCCACTCCGGACGGCGGGCTGCTCGTGGTGGCCGGTTCCCGTCCTGACGGGCTGGGGGTGCAGCTGATCCGCCCCGGTGACGGCGGACCGGCCACGGACAAGCTGGTCGACATCACACCGGCGACGTCGCGACCGCAGGAGATGAGCTTCAGTCAGGGGAGGCTCGAATCGCTGGAACTCCTGCCCGACCAGAGCAAGGGCTTCCGTTCGCGGACGGTATCCGTGTCGGGTCCCCTTGCCGTCGGTGGCACGGGGCCGGCCGGTGACCGTGGCTTCGATCTGGCGGACTGCGGGGACAGCGACGGGTGCCCGACCCTGTACGCCACAGGCGACGGGCGAACCGTGATCATGCCGGCGCCCGGCGGCGATCGCCCCCAGATGCCGTCGCTCGTGGGGCCGGGAGGGACCGAGGCCGTTCCGTTGTCGGTCCCCGGTCTCGCCCGGTTCCAGGTCAGGGACGTGTCGGGCCGCTACGCACTGGGCGGCGGCGGCAGCACCGACGGCGATGACACCGGCCTCGTCACCGTCGATCTGGACACGGGGACGCTGTTGGCGAACATGACGTTCGGCGGTGAGGACGCAGATCTGTACGGAGACCAGGTGTGGGGCGCGGGCACCGTGGCGGGCACGGTGGTCGGTCGCGACGCGCGGACCGGGGCAGTGCGGCAGACGGTGGATCTCGGCACGGGGTGCAGGGCCGAGTCCATCAAGGTGACTTCGCACTGGCTCAGTTGGGACTGCGCCGGAAGCCCCGCCAGGGGCGGCGTGTTCGATCTCGAGAAGAAGACCAACCTGACTCATCTCGACCCGGTGTCCGTGCTCGGCGACGGTTACGTCGGGTGGCGCAACGGAGACGACGTGAAGATCACCGATGTGCGGGGGAGCACCCCCGTACCGGTGCACACGTACACGATGGCCGGCGACGGTGAGCGGGAACAGAAGTACGCCATCGACACCGGCACCGGACGCATCGCGTATCAGCGGCAGGCCGACGGGGACATCACGGTCGCCGATCTGGGGGTCCCCGCCTCGCCGCTGACGCGGATCGACTCCGATGTACCGGCATCGGCGTCGCTGCGGGGCGGGATTCCGTCCTGGACGGCGCGCTGGTGGTTGTCGAAGCCGGCCGCCTCCTGGCAGCTGACGTTGAAGAACCGGACCACGGGTGCCACCGTCCGGACTCTGACGGGCGGAGAGGCGCGCGGCCTGATCACGGCCGCCTGGGACGCGAAGACCGCCTCCGGCGCGTACGCCCCCAACGGCTCCTACACCTGGACCCTCACCGCCGCCCCCGCCGACGGCCAGGGCGCGGCCCTCACCACGTCCGGCACCCTCGAGCTGACCGGCGGGGCCGCCGTGGCGCGGGACTTCGTCAAGGCGGACGGCTTCGGGGACCTGCTCGCGTTCACCTCGGCCGGCCAGGCCGACTGGCGGGCCGGGACCGGGACCGGGACCGGGCGGGTCGAGGACAAGGTGTCGGCCACCGGCTGGACGGACGAGAACACCGTGACCGCCGCCGTGCCGTTCGAGGACATCAGCGGCGACCGGTGCAACGACGTGCTGGTCCGTACGAAGGCGGGCGAGCTGCGCGCCTACACGCCCGCCTGCGGGGCCGCGCTCAAGCCCAGCACGCCGTACAAGAAGATCGGCACCGGCTGGAACATGTTCGACGCCCTGACCTCGCCCGGTGACATGTCGGGCGACGGGCGGGCCGACCTGCTCGGCCGGACGCCCACGGGCGACCTGTACTTCTACAAGGGCAAGGGCAACGGCCTGTTCGAGCCCCGCGTGAAGATCGGTTACGGCTGGCAGGGGTACCTCCTGGCCGGCACGGGCGACATGAACGGTGACGGCAAGGGCGACCTGGTGGCCCGCGACCGCTCGGGCAACGTGTGGCGCTACCCGGCCACCGGCGAGGGCACACTCGGCACCCGTACGAAGATCGGTTACGGCTGGACCATGTACGACACGATGGTCGGCTCCGGAGACCTGAACGGTGACGGCATCGCGGACCTGCTGGCCCGCGACACGTCCGGGGTGCTGTGGAGCTACCGCGGCGACGGCAAGGGCGCGCTGGCGGCGCGTACCAAGGTCGGCGGCAGCTGGCAGATGTACACCCGCCTCTACTGATGACTCACTCGACATCCGGGCTTCCCGGGAGGAACCTCTCTTGACCAAGTTCATACGCGGCCGCGCGGCCCTCGTCGGTGCCGTGGCCGGAGCGACCGTGCTCGCCACGGCCGCCGTACCGGCGAGCGCCGCCGGCCCCGCCCCGGCCACCGTGGCGACGACCGGGGTGTACGGCCTCGACTTCGCGGGCGGACGGCTGGTGACGGCGGAGCGGAGCCCTTCCGGCGACCGCATGGTGTACGACCGCCGGGTGTCCGCCGACGCCCTGACCGTGGGGGCGCGCGAGAGCCGTGTCTTTGCCGGGACGTACGCCAACGGCGCGCACCTCGGCACGGTGCCCTGTGACAACGGCGACTGCGTCGAGCTGGTCGCTTCGGGCCACGGTGACGTCGGCACGGTGTTCGTCGACGGCGACGGCGCCGGCACCGAGTCGGTGCAGTTCTGGGCTCCCGGAAACGCGTACCACGGGGGTGACACCAAGTACCCCGTGGGCACGGCCGAGGTCGTGGACCTGACCGGGCGGGCCTACGTCGTCAACGGTGGTTCTCCCGCCAAGCAGCGGGCGGGGATGTACCCGGGCTACACCTCGACGGCCTCCCCCATCGTCCGCACCGCGGGCGCGGCTTCCGTCTGGGGCACCTCGCTGTGGGCGGCGACCACCGCCACCGGGGCGCTCACCGCGACCGACCTGGAGACGAAGAAGGTCGTGCAGACGGCGGCCACCGGCGCTCCCTGCGTGCTCAAGGAGGTGCGCGCGGTCGGCCGCTGGGTCTACTGGAACTGCGGGACGACCGGTGCGGCCGGCGTGTACGACCGTACGGCGAAGAAGTCGTTCACCGTGCCGTCCGGCCCCTCCCTGGTCGGTGACGGCTACCTCGTCCGGCACGACCGGACGGCGGGCAAGCTGCTGCTCACCGACTTCCACACCGGCAAGGCGGCCGCTCCGCGCGCGATTGCGGACCTCCCCGCCGGGAAGGCCGCCGATCAGCGACGGCTGACCTGGGCGGTGGACAAGTTCGGCGGCGACATCGCCTACCTCGACGCCGCGCAGACGCTCCACATCGTGCCCAGCGGGGTGCCCGCGCAGCCCCTCGCGAAGATCGCGTCCGATGTGGGCGGGGACTACATGGACATCAAGGGCGTCGACGGGCTGGAGAGCTGGAACAGCACCTGGCAGTTCAACAAGCCCGCCACCTGGACGTACACCGTCAAGGACTGGACGGGCCGTACGGTACGCACCCTCACGGGTGATTCCGGCACCGAGGCCGACGTGGCCTGGGACGGCCGGACGGCCGCGGGCGGGTACACGGGCAACGGCAAGCACACCTGGACGCTGAAGGCGACGGCCGAGGACGGCTCGGGGACGTACTCCACCAGCGGGAGCCTGTCCGTGGCCGGCGGCGAGCCGGGCCTCCACGACCAGGGCGCCTACAGCATCGGCGACCTCGTCACGCTCAACTCCTCCGGGGACCTGACCATCCAGTTCGGGCAGGCTTCGGGCGTCTTCAGCGGCAAGAAGTCCGGGACCGGCTGGCCGGCCGGCACCGTCGCCGTGCCCTTCGCGGACACCAGCGGCGACCGCTGCTCCGAGCTGCTGGTGCGGATGCCCGGCGGGGAACTGCGCCGGTACGACGGCAGCTGCGGCGCGTCCGGCTACAAGCCGGCCGGCAAGCACACCGTGATCGGCGGCGGCTGGCAGCAGTACGACGTGCTGACGTCGCCCGGCGACCTCAACGGCGACGGGCGGGCCGACCTCGTGGCCCGTCAGAAGTCCACCGGTGACATCTACTTCTACGCGGGCACGGCGGCCGGGAAGTTCCTCCCGAAGACCCGGATCAACACCGACTGGCGGACGTACGCCCAGATCACCGGTGCCGGCGACCTCACCGGCGACGGCATCCCCGACCTGCTCGGCCACGACCGCAACGGCGGCCTCTGGCGCTACAGCGGTCTGGGCAACGGCCGCTTCGCCGCGCGCGTGAAGGTGTTCACCGACTGGGGCCGCTCGTACAACACCATGGTCGGTGTCGGCGATCTGAACGGCGACGGCCGGAACGACATCGTCGTCCGCGACTCGGCGGGCAAGCTGTTCCGGAACAACGGCAACGGCAAGGGCTCGTTCGGAGCCCGTACGCAGATCGCCACCGGCTGGCAGACGTACAAGGGCATCTTCTGAGGCTCTGAGCCCGCCCCGGTCCCGGTGACGGGGCCGCGCGGCCGATACCCGATCGGCTGCGCGGCCGGGGCGGGCTATGCTCGGGGGTGATCTGCCGAGGGCCGTTAGCTCAATTGGTCAGAGCAGCGGACTTTTAATCCGTTGGTTGTGGGTTCGAGTCCCACACGGCCTACCTCGTTGCCCCGGGTCCGCGCGTGCGCGGCCCCGGGGCACTGTCATGTCCGGGGGCGGGCGGTGCTGCGGGCCGTCGTCCGGGCCGGAGCCGGCCGGCACCGAGGGTGTGTCAGACCAGGAGCTTCGACTTCGCCCGCTGGTACTCCTCCTCGGTAATGGCGCCCTTGTCCTTGAGGTCGGCGAGCTTCGACAGGTCCTCGACGTGGCCGCCCTGGTGGCTGCCGCCCTCCGTACCCGCCGCGTCTCTGATGTACGCCTTGAAGGCGGCGTCACGCTCCTTCGCCTCCTGGACGTCGCGCTTGCCCATGGACTTGCCGCGGGCGATCACGTAGATCAGCACGCCCACGTAGGGCAGCACCAGCGCCAGGATCAGCCAGCCGGCCTTGCCCCAGCCGCTCAGGTCGTGGCTGCGGAAGATGTCCATGATGACCCGGAAGAGCAGGAAGAGCCACATGATCCAGAGGAAGAACCAGAGCATCGTCCAGAACAGGTTGAGCAGGGGATAGTCGTCCATCGTCCACTCCCGGGTCCGCGTCGGACTGGCTGAATCTGAAAACAGTCATATCACCACATTCACCCCATTGCTCATTGGTGCGGGCCGAGAGGAGGGGCGGTGAGAGGGCCGGGGGCGCGTGCGGTGGTCATGAGAGCCCCGGACATGACGTAGAGTTGGGTTTACCGACGCGGGGTGGAGCAGCTCGGTAGCTCGCTGGGCTCATAACCCAGAGGTCGCAGGTTCAAATCCTGTCCCCGCTACTGAAGGATCAGGCCCGGCACGCAAGCAGCGTGCCGGGCCTGATGCGTTTCGATGGGACTCCCTGCCGGCGCGTCCGCTTCGCCCCATCGGCGGCCGAGGATTCGCCCGGTGGCCGCGCGGGCGCGAGGCTGGGAAAGGTGCGCGGTACCGTCCGCGGCCGTGGCTGCACCGGGCAGGAGACCGCAGGTGGGGAAGTGGGAACGACGGTGGCGCGGGCCTGACGGCACGGTGGGCCGCCGGTTCGTCCGGGTGCTGCCGGTGGCGATGATCGTCATCGGGCTGGTGTTCGACCTCTTCACGCCGCCCTCCTACACGGCCGTCCCGATGTTCGCGGCCGCCCCGCTGATCGCCGCGCCCTTCTTCGGTATGGGCACCACGATCCGGATCGGGATCGCCTCGGTGCTCGCCCTCGCCGGAATCCGGCTCTACACCGGCGACCTGGTCCAGGTGGTCTCGTTCATCGAGATGGTCACCGTGCTCACGGTCGCCGTGCAGGCGTGCGTGATCAACCGGGTCGTGCGGCGCGGCAGCGACCAGTTGGCGTCCGCCCGGATCATCGCCGAGACGGCCATGCGGGCCGTGCTGCCCGCGCCGCCCGAGCGGATCGGCGGACTCCAGGTGGCCGCGCGGTACGAGGCGGCGCAGGCGGACGAGTTCGTCGGGGGTGACCTCTTCGCGGCCGCTGACACTCCGTACGGCGTACGGCTGGTGCTGGGGGACGTGCGCGGGAAGGGGCTGGAGGCGGTCGGCGCGGTGGCGGTGGTGATCGGGGCGTTCCGGGAGGCGGCGGAGCAGGAGAAGTCGCTGGAGGGCGTGGCGCAGCGGTTGGAGCGTGCGCTGGCGCGTGAGTCGGTGCGGCGGAGCAATCTGGACGCGTTCGAGGGGTTCGTGACCGCGGTGCTCGCGGAGATCCCGCCGGGTGCGCAGGTCGTGCGGATGGTGAACCGCGGCCATCCGGACCCGCTGCTGCTGCACGGGGACGGGGCGGTGGAGTCGCTGACGCCCTCGGAGCCCGCGCTTCCGTTGGGCATGGACCTGGGGGTGAGGCCGGACCGCTCGGACGACTGGGAGCTGCCGGCCGGCGGGACGCTGCTGTTCTACACGGACGGTCTGTCGGAGGCGCGGGACGCCGGCGGTGTCTTCTACGACCCTGCGGAGCGGCTGCGCGGGCGCCTCTTCCCCGGCCCTGAGGAGCTGTTGTCCGCGCTGACCGACGACGTACGCCTGCATACGGGGGGCGAGTCGACCGACGACATGGCGCTGCTCGCGGTGGCCCGGCCGGCGAAGGGGCAGCCGGACCGGCGCAGGACGGTGAAGATCGTCAAGCGGGGTGCCACGCTGGGTGACTGAGGGGCGCCGCTCCGCATAACAGTTGACGCAACGTCAGAAAACGCGTAGTGGTTGGACGCCGATCAACTCGCCCGGTTCCACCCGGTTGTGTCCCGTAAAGTCCAGGCCGTGCGCGTGAACGATCAGTGGGAACAGCTTGGAATCGGACCCGTCTGTCTATTAACGTTCGATAACGCAGCGCGGTTGTCCCAGCCGTCGTCAGGGGCGGCGCCGCGCGCGTGCGCCGAATTCCGCAAGGGAACCGGGGAACCACCTACATGGGGTGAATCGGGCATCTTCGTCTTCACAAGAGGCGGAGGGGTCCGTAGGAGACCTTCCTGCTCCGAACCCGTCAGCTAACCCGGTAGGCGAGAAGGAAGGAAAGGAGTGCGCCCGCGTGGCGTCCAACAAGCCTGCCCCCGAATCACCTTCCCGGTTCGTGCCCGAATACGGTGCCGACTCCGTGTCCGTTCCCGGCGCCGCGTACATGCCGGAACAGGGAAGCGACTACGTGACCGATCGGGGCAACGGCTTCGGCACCGGTGCCGTTTTCGGCAGCGGTTTCCGCGCCGACGACGCCGACTCCGAGCGGGCCTGGGAGGAATGGAACCCCACCGAGGAGTCCGTCCGTCCCGTTCGTGGCAAGCACCGTGTCGCCAAGCAGCGCAATGGTCTGGCCCGTAGCTCCACCGTCCTCGGCGTCGGTGTCATCGCGGCCGTCGGCGCGGGCGGCATGGCCACCGCGCAGAGCAAACCGCCGGTCTCCATCTCTCTTCCCGATTCCATCGCGGACAATCTCCCCGACGCCAAGTCCCTTCCCGGCGTAGGTGCGTTGTTCTCCGGCGAGAGCGAGGCCGAAACCCCCGCGACCGCCACCGCCGCCGCACCGCTGACCACCGCCGGCATCACCACCGCCGAGGCCGAGCAGGGCACCACGGACGCCGGCGAGGCGCTGCGCGCCCGCATCCTCCAGCAGGCCGAACAGCAGCAGGGCGCCGCCGACGCCGAGGCGAAGGCGGCCGAGGAGAAGGCGGCTGCCGAGAAGGCCGCCGCCGAGGCGAAGAAGCAGCAGGACGAGGCCGAGGCCAAGGCCGCCGCCGAGAAGAAGAAGGCGGAGGAGGCCGCGAAGAAGAAGGCCGAGGCCCTGCGCCTGGCCAAGCTCGCCGCCAGCTACGCCATCCCCACCTCCTCGTACACGATCACCTCGACGTTCGGCGAGGCCGGATCGATGTGGTCCTCGGGCTACCACACGGGCCTCGACTTCGCGGCTCCGACCGGTACCCCGATCAAGGCCATCCACACCGGCACCATCAAGTCGGCCGGCTGGTCCGGCGCCTACGGATACCGCACGGTGCTGGAGCTGGAGGACGGTACCGAGCTGTGGTTCTGCCACCAGTCCTCGATCGGCGTCACGGTCGGCCAGAAGGTCACCACCGGTGACACCATCGGCCGCGTCGGCGCGACCGGAAACGTGACCGGCCCGCACCTCCACCTGGAGGTCCACACCCCGGACGGCACCGGTATCGACCCGATGGCCTGGCTGCGCGCCCGCGGTCTGACCGTCTGAGGTCCGTTTCCCCCGAAGGACCCGGCCCTTTCCCGTACGCGGCCGTCCGAACCCCGGCAGCCCTGACGCACACCCCCCGACGTCAGGGCCGCCGGTCCGCGTGGGCGCAGCCTGCTGGATGTACGGGGCACGGAATAGCGGAGCGGGTGGAAACCGTTGTTCCCCCTATGACTTCACTGCGTAATCTCGGCCCGTCCGGCCTCCAGGTCTTCCCGCTCTGCCTCGGTGGAAACGTCTTCGGCTGGACCGCGGACGAGGAGCGGTCCTTCGCCGTCCTCGACGCGTACGCGGCGGCCGGCGGCAACTTCGTGGACACCGCCGACGCCTACTCGCACTGGGTTCCCGGCAACGAGGGCGGCGAGTCGGAGACCGTCATCGGCAAGTGGCTCGCGTCGCGCGGCAACCGGTCCGACGTCGTGGTGGCCACCAAGGTCGGCGCCCTCCCCGGCTACAAGGGCCTCTCGGCGCCGACGATCAAGTCGGCCGCCGAGGAGTCGCTGCGCCGGCTCGGCACGGACCACATCGATCTGTACTACACACACTTCGATGACGAGACCGTCCCGGTCGAGGAGATCATCACCGCCCTCGACGAGCTGGTGAAGGAGGGCAAGGTCCGCGAGATCGCCGCCTCCAACATCAGCCCCGCCCGGCTGCGCGCCTCGCTCGCGTTCTCCGAACGCGAGGGCCTGGCCCGCTACGTGGCGCTCCAGCCGCACTACAACCTCGTCTCGCGGGACACCTACGAGGGTGAGCTCCAGGACACCGCCGCCGACGCGGGGCTCGCGGCCGTCCCGTACTTCGCGCTGGCCGCCGGCTTCCTCACCGGCAAGTACCGCCCGGGGACGACCGTGGACAGCGCCCGGGCCGGGAGCGCGGCCGGCCATCTGGAGTCGGAGCGCGGCCGGCGGGTGCTCGCCGCCCTCGACACGGTGGCGCGGGACCGGGACGCCGAGATCGCCACGGTCGCCCTGGCCTGGCTCGCCTCCCGCCCGACGGTCGCCGCGCCGATCGCCTCCGCCCGCACGGTCGACCAGTTGCCCGCCCTGCTGGCGGTCGCCGGTCTCCAGCTGACGGACGAGGAGCTGTCGACGCTGACGGCGGCCTCGGCCTAGCCCGCGTTCCGCCCGTGCGGAGGCCGCCGGCCCGTACACGGGTCAGGCCGGTGGCCCGCCGGTGTAGGGCGGTGAGGTGTAGGGCGGTTGGCGGTAGGGCTGTTGGCCGTACGGCTGCGCCGGGTACGGGGACGGACTGTTGTACGGGTTCGGGTTGCCGTTGTACGGGGGCGGGCCGCCGTACGCGTACGGCGTGGGGGTGCCCGCGTACGGCCGGCCAGGCGGCCAGGCGGCCGTGTAGCCGGGCGGCCGACGGTGGGTGGCCCGGGCCGCGTAGGCGAGGGCCGGCCCCGCGATCTCGCGGCGCTGCCACAGGTGGTGCAGCAGCTCCAGCTCGCGCGCGGCGAAGTCCGGGTCCGCCCTGCCCCGTCCGGCCTGCCGGCGCAGGGAGGCGAGGGACGTCGCGAACGCCTCGTACTCGGCGACCGCACGCGCCGCCGCCCTGCCGCGCTCCTTCGCCTCCTTGGCGCCGGCCTTCGCGTGCGCCGGGTGGTGCTGATGGCTGGAGACGCTCGCCGCGTACCGTCGGCGCGCCGCGTTCCTGGCGAGGGCGCGGGCCCGCATGGAGGCGAGGGCGCGGGGCTCGTCGGGGGTGAGCCAGCCGGCTTCGGCGTACGCGGGGAGCTCGACGGCCAGGGAGCGCAGCTCCCTGCGGCGGGCCCGGACCACCTGCCAGGTCACCAGGGCGAAGACCGGGACCATGAACGCCCCGTACACGATGTAGAAGCCGTACCGGCCGAAGGTCGCCGAGCCGTTCCACAGGGCGTGCATGCCCATCGCGAGGACCAGGCCGAGCACCGGGACCGCGATGCGCCGCGTCCGCCTGCCGGGTGCGCTGCTCGCGGCGATCCCGAGACCGATGCCGGTCAGCACGGTGAAGAGCGGGTGGGCGAACGGGGTCATCACGGCCCGGACCAGGAAGGTCACCACGGTCACCGCCGCGAAGCCGGAATCCGTCTGCTGGTCCTCACCGAAGGCGTTGCCCAGGTAGAGGATGTTCTCGGTGAAGGCGAACCCCGTCGCCGTGAAGCCGGCGGCGACGACGCCGTCCACGATCCCGGTGAACTCCCGCCTGCGGAAGAGGAGGAGCAGCAGGACGGCCGCCGCCTTGGCGCTCTCCTCGACCACCGGCGCGATGACCGTGGCGCCGAGGGTGTCCGCGTTCCCCGGATCGCTGTCGGCTATCCACCTGGTCGCGAACGAGTTGGCGAGGATGGCGACCAGGGCCGCCGCGCACGCGCCCCACGCGAAGGCGAACAGCAGATTCCGCCACGGGGTCGGCTCGACCCGGTCCAGCCAGCGGAAGGCGGTCATCAGCACCGGGACCGGCAGGACGGCCAGGCCCAGGCCGACGAGGAACCCGTCGGTGCCGGTCTGGTCGCGGACCAGAGCGAGGATCACCACCCCGCAGAGCGCGAGCAGCGTGAAGACGGCGACCACTCGGCACGTCCGGTTCCGCCAGAGCAGGCCGACGCGGCGCGGACGGTAGCGCCACTGGCCACGCGCCGGCACGGCGGCCAGGATCTCGCCGACCCGCTGCTCCTGGAGCACCGGGACGGCCGGCTGATCCCGCCGTTGTCGCTGAACTGACCCGTCGGACACCCCTCGACCCTAACGAGCGGGTCCGACAACGGCCATGGTCTCCGTCCGGCTCAGACGCGCGCGAAGAGCAGGTCGTGCACCACGTGGCCCTTCCCCAGACCCTGGCCCTCGAACCGGGTCCGCGGGCGGAAGGCGGGGCGCGGGGCGTAGCCGCCGTCGGCCACCGTGTTCTCGAAGCGGGGATGCGCGGTCAGCACGTCGAGCATCTGCTCGGCGTACGGCTCCCAGTCGGTCGCGCAGTGCACGATCGCGCCGGGCTTCAGCGGGCCCGCCACCAGGTCCAGGAACTCCGGCTGGATCAGCCGCCGCTTGTGGTGGCGGGACTTGGGCCACGGGTCGGGGAAGTAGACTCGCAGCCCGTCCAGCGACTCCGGCTCCAGCATCTCGCGCAGCAGGATGATCGCGTCTCCGTTGGCGACCCGGACGTTGGTCGAGCCGTTCCGGTCGGCGAGACCGAGCAGGTTGCCCTGGCCGGGCGTGTGCACGTCGACGGCGAGGATGCCGGTGCCCGGGTCGTCGGCCGCCATCTGCGCGGTGGCCTCACCCATGCCGAAGCCGATCTCCAGCACCACCGGGAGCCCGTCGAACATGGCGGGCAGGTCGAGGACGCTCAACCCGTCGATGTCCAGGCCCCACTTGGGCCAGAGCCGTTCCAGGGCGTTCTGCTGGCCGGGCGTGACCCGGCTGCGGCGCGGCTGGAAGCTGCGGATGCGGCGCTCGTGGTGCGAGCCGGCCGGGTCGGCCGCGGGGCCGCCGGGGAAGCGGGGCTGCTGACGCATCCGGCGCGCGCGCTCCAGGGACGCGGCCCGCACGTCGTCCGGGATTCCGGCGGTGGTGGGCGCGGTGGCGTCGGGTGCGTCGGACGTGGTGCCGTCCGCCTCGGCGGGGTCGCCGGGCGTCGGGCCGGAGGGGTTCATGGGCTCAGACACAATGCCCTGATTCTACGGGGCCGGGCGTCCGGGGGCGTCCGGTGCCGACGGGCCCGGGATCACCCCGCCGCCGCGCGCTCCGGCGGCTTCCAGCCGGCTGCCCGGGCACGGAGCAGGGCGCGCCGGGCCACCTCGCGGCCGATGGGCAGCGAGGCGGTGGCGGCGGGCGAGGGGGCGTTCAGCACGTGCACCGTGTGCGGGGCCTCGCGGATCAGGAAGTCGTCCACCAGCGTGCCGTCCCGGAGCACGGCCTGGGCGCGGACCCCGGCCGGCGAGGGGCGCAGGTCGTCCTCCGTGACCTCGGGCAGGAGGCGGCGGACCGCCTCCGTGAACGCGCGCTTCGAGAGTGAGCGGTGCACCTCGCCGGCCCCGTACCGCCAGTGTCTGCGGGCGATGCGCCACGAGCCCGGCCAGCTGAGCGTGTCCATCAGCTCGCGGGGCCGGACGACGGGCCAGCCGTAGCCCTCGCGGGCGGCGGCGGGCACCGCGTTGGGACCGACGTGGACGGAGCCGTCGAAGCCCCGGGTCAGGTGGACGCCGAGGAACGGGAACGCCGGGTCGGGCACCGGATAGACGAGCCCGCGCACCAGCTCGGGCCGCGCCAGCTCGAAGTACTCGCCCCGGAACGGCACGATCCGCATCCCCGGGTCGTCGCCGGCCAGCCTGGCGATCCGGTCGCAGTGCAGTCCCGCGCAGTTGACCAGCACCCTGGCCCGGACCACGAGTCCGTCGGCCGTGCGCACCCCCACGCCCCAGGGGCGGCGGTCGATCGCCGTGACCTCGGCGCCGAAGCGGATCACGCCGCCCGCTCCGCGCACCTCGTCGGCGAGGCGCCCGGCGACCGCCCGGAAGTCGCACACGCCCGTCGTGCCGACCCGGATCGCGGCGAGGCCCCGCACCTTCGGCTCGTACTCGGCGATCTGCGCGGGCCCCAGCTCGCGCACCGGCAGTCCGTGCGCGCGGCCGCGCTGCACCAGGGCGTGCAGCCGGGGCAGCTCGGCGCGGTCCGTGGCGACGATCAGCTTGCCGGTCACCGCGTGGGCGATGGAGTGCTCCCGGCAGAAGTCGGTCATCTCGGCGCTGCCGCGCAGTGCGTACCGCGCCTTGAGCGAGCCCGGCGGGTAGTAGATCCCGCTGTGGATCACCCCGCTGTTGCGCCCCGTCTGGTGGCGCGCCGGGCCCCTCTCCTTCTCCAGCACGGTCACACGGGTGCCCGGCGCGGTGCGCGTGAGCGCGTACGCGGCCGACAGGCCGACGATCCCGCCGCCGATCACCAGCACATCGCAGTCGTACGCCGCGTGCGTCATCATCACGCCACCTCCCACCCCGATAGTGCACTGACCCACTGACAACGCAATCGAACCCGTGTGGCCAGCGTGGCGCTTCCCGGGAATCGGGACCGCTATGCCGGGGCGACCAGAAGAGGGCGGGCGCGTTCGCGCAGCTCCACGACGCGCGGCTCGTCCCCGTACGGTTCCAGGCGGTGCAGCAGGTCGCGTACGTACTCCGTGGTCCGCGCCGACGAGATGCGGCCCGCCACCTCCACGGCCCGGGTGCCCGCCGCGCAGGCCGCGTCCAGATTCCCCGACTCCAGCTCGGCGACGGCCGACACGACGAGCCGCAGCCCGTGCGAGCGGACGAACTCCTCGGTGGGCCGGGACAGCGCCTGCTCCGTGAAGCGCCGGACCTGGCGGGGCGCCTTCAGGTCGAGGTGGCACTCGGCGGCGTCGGCCGCGAATCTGTCGTACGAGTAGAAGCCCAGCCACGCGGGGTCGGCGTCGCCCTCCCGGGAGCGTTCGAGCCAGCTCTCGGACGCCTTGAGCGCGGCCCCCGCGGCCGGCGCGTCGTTCGCCTTCGCGTGCGCACGGGCCTCGACCAGGCGGAAGAAGCTCATCGTGCGGGCGGTCGCGAGGCCCCGGTTGCGCTCGACGGCGGCCTGCGCGAGGTCGACGCCCTCGTCGGCGAAGCCGCGGTAGGTCGCCTGAAGCGACATCGATGCCAGGACATAGCCGCCGAGCGGCACGTCGGCCGCCGCCCGCGCGAGGCGCAGCGCCTGGATGTAATACCGCTGGGCCGCCTCCTGCTGGCCGGTGTCGAAGGCCATCCAGCCGGCGAGCCTGGTCAGCTCGGCCGCCGCGCCGAACAGCGCACGGCCGACCTCGTCGCTGTACGAGCCGAGCAGGAGCGGGGCCGCGTCCACGCGTAAGCACTCCGGGACCATCGAGGAGCGCCAGTCGCCGCCGCCGTACTTGGAGTCCCAGCGGCGGGCGTCCTGGGCGGCCTCGCGGAGTTTGGAGACGTCGCTGTGACCGACGCGCAGCGAGGAGGCGTCGGCTCCGGATTCGGGGCCGGGCTGCGCCGGGATCAGCAGGCTGTGGCCGGTGGCCGTGCCGGTCGCCTGGGCGGGTGATGCGGGGGTGCCCGGCTGGGTGGGTGCCCCGGTGGGGCCGTGCGCCCCCGGTGCGCCGTGTGCGCCGGGCGGCTGCCCCCCGGCGGTGGCCGGTGCCCGCGCGACCGACGGGTCGGCGGGGGATATCAGCCAGCGGGACGCGGGTGTGGCGTACGCGCTCACGGAGAACGAGCCCGCGAGCGACTGCCATATCCCGCCGCTGCCCGCGCGTCGCCCGGCCAGATCCAGCCGGTACAGATCCGTCGCCGACCGGACGGCCGCGTCCACGTCGCGCGGGAACGCCAGGCCGACCTCCGGCGCCGGATCGGCGTCGGCGAGACCGATCTCGTGCAGCGGAACGGGCCGGCCCAGCTTGGCGCCGATCGCCGCGGCGATGAGATGGGGCGCGGCACCCTGGGGCACCATGCCCTTGGAGACCCACCGGGCGACGGACGTCTTGTCGTAGCGGAGGGTCAGTCCGCGCTGCGCCCCGAGGTCGTTGACCCGCCGCGCGAGCCCGGCGTTACTGATTCCCGCGAGGGCGAGAACGGTGCCGAGCTTCTCGTTCGGTCCTCGTTGCTCCCTGGACATGGCCACCCCTCGACACACAGACGGCAGCCGCGTCACCGTCTCGGCGCGCGGCATTCGTACCGTGTTCTCCCCAAGGACGAACCCTGTCACTCCGCCCGCACACGCATGTGGCCGTGCCCCGGGGAATATGCCGCCCTGCAGAGAACATCAGTGCACCCAGCGTAGTTCGTCGCATCCCTACCGTTAAGGGCCGGACGTCCGTATGGCGGGATTGTTGTCCGTCCCGGCCACTCGCGGAGTGCCGTGGGGCGGGAAGTGGCGTGAGGGGCGGATGAGGCGGTGGAGGCGAACGCGCGGCGGAGGAAGAGAAAAGGAAGAGCGGGGAAAAGACGGGGGTGCGGGGGAGGAGGAGTGGAGATCGCCGGGGCGGGGTGCGGGCCGGCCGGTGGAGGTGTGCGATTCCGCTTCGCCGCAGCGGTGCACGGGCCGCGTCCCGTCGCTCCCGCCGCCCGCCGACCAGCGCGGACCGGCGCGCGGGGCGTACGCGTCAGCTGCCGTTCCGCTCGCCCCCGGCCGGGTCGGTCGGGGTCCGCCGAGGGCTCGGTGCGTGCACCCCGGTGTGTGGCCGTGCGCCCGCACGTGCGCTCTGGCCCGGTCCCGGAGGCGGCGCTTGCATGGGTGCTGCGTGGATCGGCCCGCTGCGCTCGAAGCAGGGGGCTGGGGGATATCGCCGCCTCGTTCCCCGCAGGCGGTGGACCGGTCCGGGGGGCGAGGCCCGCCTCCCGGACCGTGTGTTCCGGAGGGGTGGGCCGGCGGCGCGGCAGGGGCGTGGCCCCGCGGGTGCGCTGACAGGGGTGGCACCGATGAAATGCGGTTAAACGCATATGAATCGGTCAACGCATCATGAGATCAACGGTTCCCCTCGGTGCCGAGATTGGCCGGATGTCGACGGTCGGGCGAGGTCGGGCCGGAGGGGGTGCCGACCGTTCCGCCGCCGCGCGACCCGGGTTCGGGGCCTGGCTGGAAGGGGGCCGTTCACGCGGGACCGTGCAGGGGAAAGCAACGCCCGGAATCCGTCATTCCGTTGCCCTCCCGGGCGACGCGCGCGGGCCTTGCGCGGCATGCGCGTCCCGGCATCCGCCTCGCGGCCTTTGCCAGGGGCGCATGCGCTCACGACGTGCGCCGTCCGTAGCCACTCCTGCACGCCGTTGTCGTGGCAGCATGTCCGCAACGGCGCCGATCGTCACCGGAGTTCTCCGGGTGCTTGCCTGTCGCGCCGTCTTTTGTCCACAGCCTGTGGAGGCGGCGATGCGTTGGTTGGTGGGTTGGAGCAGTATCGCCGCGAGCTTCGGCACGGCCGGGGCGGTCGGTGGCGGCGACGACGGGCGCACGATGCACCCCGTGGGCTCCCAACTCCTGTGGGGTGACCCCGATCCGCTCTGGGCGGTCGGCGACTGGCGGCCCGACGAGATCCGTACCGTCCGGGTGGACACCGCCGAGGGCGCCCCCATGGTCCGGCTCGCCGTTCTCGGCTGCTGCGGGGCCACCGACGAACAGCTGCGCGTCGGCCTGCTCGCCGCCCGGGGCGGAGCCCTGCGCCACCTGACCGCGTGGACCGGGAGCTATACGGTCGTCGTCCAGATCGGCCGCCGGATCACCGTCGTCGGCGACCTCGCCGGAGCCCGCCCGGTCTTCTACACGCCCTGGGCCGGCGGCACGGCGTACGCCACCGCCGCGCTGCCGCTCGCCGACCTCATCGAGGCCCAGCTCGACATCGGCCACCTGGCCGCCCTGCTGGCCTGCCCCGAGACCCCGGAGGCGCTGCGGGACGGCACCCCCTACGCGGGCGTGAAGCGCATCCCGCCCGGACACGCCCTGATCCTCCGCGAGGGCTCGCGGGAGATCACCGGATACGAGGCGGTGGCCTCCCTCGCCGTGGCCGCGCCCGAGCTCGACCCGGTGAGCGCCGTCGACGGGGTGCGCGACGCCCTGGTCGAAGCGGTACGCGCCCGGCTCCTGGCCCCGCGCCACGCGCCGGAGACCCTGCCGCCCGACCCCGGCCCGGTCCCCGGCATGGGCCCGGCCGAACGCCGCGCCGCCCGGGGCGCCCCCGTGCCGGGCATCGGCGCCGACCTCTCCGGGGGCAGCGCGTCGGCGACCCTCGCCCTGCTCGCCGCCGGTCTCCCCGGGCTGCCCGGCACGATCCTGGGCCACGGCACCGGGGCGGGGGAGCGGCTGCTCGCCGTCACCTTCAACGACCTGACGACCCGCGCCCACGAACCCGAACTCGAACGAGCCCGTGCCATCGCGGCCAACCCCCGGCTCCACCACGTCGTCGTCGCGGCGGGCGAAGAGGCCCTGCCCTACGCCGAGCTGGGCGCCGGCCCGCTCACCGACGAGCCGGCCCCTTCCCTCGTCCTCGCCGAACGCCACCGGCGCCGGCTCTCGGCGGGCAGCGCCGACCACTTCGTGGGCGCAGGTGCCCGGCAGGTGCTCGACGCCCACCCGGCGCGCCTCGCCGACCTGCTGATGGACCGGCGCCGCCGCCACCTGCTGCGCCCGGTCGCCGCCCTCGCCAAGGCCGAAGGCCCCTCCGCGCACTCGCTGTTCGTACCGCTGACCGTGTACCGGGCGGCCCGCAAGCTGGCCCGTACGTCCTACCGCACCGGCCTCGAAACGGCCGCCGGCCGGCTGCCCGACGCCAACCGCCTCGCGCCCGGGCTCGACACCCCGGCCGACGCCTCGCTCGCCGCACTCGCCTGGTCGAGACCAGGGCCTGCCGCCCGGTGGCTGACCGGAGAGGCACTGGCAGAAGTATCGGTTCGCCTTCAGGAGGCGGCGATCCGCCCCTCCTCGGTCCAGCGCCCCGGAGAGGCCCGGGCGAGGGCCGCCCTCGCCCGCAGCGCCGCCGACCACCGCATCCTGGAGCAGGCCGCCGAGATCCGCAGCCAGCGGTTGCACGCCCCCTTCCTGGACAACCAGGTCGTACGCGCGGCCCGCGCGCTGCCCGAGTCGCTGCGGGTCCAGCCGGGCGCCCGCGCGGCGATCCTGCGCCGCGTGCTGGCGGGCGCGGGCATCCACGAGCTGCCTCCCGGCTGGGGCACCCCCTCGCAGCACACCTCGACGGCGGTGACCCGGACCGGGCTGCGCGCCGCCCTGCCCGAGCTGATCGCGCTCTTCGACGCCCCGCTGCTCGCCGACGCCGGACTGGTGGAGGCCCGCGTCGTACGCAAGGCCCTGCGCGCGGCCTCCGAGGGGGAGCCGCTGCCCCTGGACGGCCTCGCCGAGCTCGCCTCCACGGAACTGTGGCTGCGCCGCCTCGTCTCCCGGCGCGGCACCTGCTGGACCGGCACGGCGGCCCCCCGCCAGCGCGCGGTGGCGGGGGGTGTGGTCCCGGCCCGGCGCTCGCTTCAGGGGTGAGAGGGGCGGGCCGGGGCGGGTTCGTTCTCGGGCGTCCCCGGGGGTGGGGTCTCGCCGGGGTGGGCTCGTCCTCCGGCGTCCCGGGAGCGGGGCCGCTGCCGGGGCCGGTTCGTCCTCAGACGTCCCGGTTCGTCCGACCGCTGCTCACCGGGGGTTCCGCCGGGACACAATGGTGACGTGCGGTATCTGATCCTGGGCGCCACCGAGGCGCGAGACGAGAACGGCGGCGCGCTGCCCCTCGGCGGCAGCAGGCTGCGTGCCCTTCTCGCCGCCCTCGCTCTGCGGCCGGGCCGCCCCGTGCCCGTGGCCGACCTCGTGGACGACGTCTGGGCGGACGATCCCCCCGCCGACGCGCCCGCCGCGCTCCAGGCCCTCGTCGGGCGGCTTCGCAGGGTGCTGGGCCGGGAGGCACTGGCCAGTACGCCGGGCGGTTACCGCCTTACGGCCGGCCCGGACGACGTCGACCTCTACGTATTCGAGCGGCTGGCCCGGCGGGGCGGGGCCGAACTGGAGGCGGGCGCGCCGGACGAGGCCGCCCGGACTCTGCGGAGCGCCCTCGCCCTCTGGCGCGGCCCGGCCCTGGCCGATCTGCCCGGCGGGGACCAGGGTCATGCGCTCCGCCCCGAGGCCCACCGTCTCGCCGCCCTGGAACGCCGCATCGAGGCGGACCTGCGCCGCGCGACGGGCGGCGTCGGGGGTACGGGCTTCGGCGCCGTGCCCACGGCTCCGCGTGCGGGGCGCGCCGCGGTCACCGCTGCGGCGGCCGGGGGTGTGGGGGACGCAGCCGCCGAGGTCTCCGGCTTCGCCCGGGCTACGGAGGCCGGGGACGCCACGGAGCCGGCTTCCGGGATGGCCGCCCTTGCCGAGCCCTTCGCCGCCGAGCCCGGCGAGACCCTCGCCCCGTCCGCCGCCGCCCTGGTCGCCGAGTTGACCGAGCTGACCGCCGCCCACCCGTACGACGAACGCTTTCGGGCCCAGCTGATACGGGCGCTGCGCGCCGACGGCCGGCAGGCCGATGCGCTCGCCGCGTACGAGGATGCGCGCCGGGCCCTCGCCGACGGGCTCGGCACCGATCCCGGCCCCGAACTGGTCGCCCTGCATCGCGAACTCCTCGCCCCGGCACCCGCGCCCGCCGAAAGCGGGTTGTTTCACGTGAAACCCGGTCGGAGCAATCTGCGTCCCCGGCTGACCTCCTTCGTGGGGCGGGAGCCCGAACTGCGCGCCATCCGCGACGACCTGACCCGGTCGAGGCTGGTCACCCTCACGGGTCCCGGCGGCTCCGGGAAGACCCGTCTCGCCGAGGAGTCGGCCGCACACCTGGCGTCCATCTCCGACTCCGCTCCTCCGGACATCTGGATCGCCGAACTCGCACCCGTCGAGGACCCCGAGGCCGTCGCCGGCGCCGTGCTCTCCGCGCTCGGGCTGCGCGAGACCGCCCTGCTGCGGGACACCGCCCTCGATGGCGCGCCCCCGCGAGCGGACCCGGTCGACCTTCTTGTCGACCGCCTTGGCCACGGCGCCCGCCCCGCGCCCGTTCTCCTCGTCCTCGACAACTGCGAGCACGTCATCGGCGCCGCCGCCGCCCTGGCCGAGGCCTTGCTGACCCGCTGCCCGAATCTGCGCATCCTCGCCACCAGCCGGGAACCGCTCGGGGTCCCCGGCGAGTCCGTACGACCGGTCGGCCCCCTCCCCGCCGACCCCGCGCACCGCCTCTTCACGGAGCGCGCCAGGGCGGTGCGCCCCGGCTT
The DNA here is from genome assembly GCF_052542855.1 of Streptomyces sp. SAS_281. Taxonomy (NCBI): domain Bacteria; kingdom Bacillati; phylum Actinomycetota; class Actinomycetes; order Kitasatosporales; family Streptomycetaceae; genus Streptomyces; species Streptomyces sp. SAS_281. Next base: position 11,172 of record NZ_JBMNDO010000035.1, on the reverse strand, counting down.
CGACCCCGGCCAGGGGCCCGCGCACGACGCGGACGCCGTCGCGGAGATCTGCCGTCGGCTGGATGGGCTGCCGCTCGCGATCGAACTGGCCGCCGCCCGGCTCCGTCTGCTCGGACCGCGTCAGATCGCGGACCGGCTCGACGACAGGTTCCGTCTGCTGACGGGCGGCAGCCGGACCGTACTGCCTCGCCAGCAGACGCTGCGTGCGGTTGTCGACTGGTCCTGGGACCTTCTGGACGAGGACGAGCGCACGGCCCTGCGGCAGGTCTCGGTCTTCGCGGGCGGCTGGGATTTGGCCGCCGCCGAAGCGGTCATCAGGACACCGGCCGTCCCCGGCGGGCCCACCGCCGACACCGCCGACCTGCTCGGGGCGCTGGTCGACAAGTCCCTGGTGGTCGCCGCCCCGGGCGCGGACGGCGCGATGCGCTACCGCCTGCTGGAGACCATCCACGAGTACGCCACCGAGCGGTGCGCCGAGGACCCGGAGGTGCGCGCGGCCGCCGAGCGCGCGCACACCGCGTACTTCCTCGCTCTGGTCGAGGAGGCCGAGCCGCTCCTGCGCTCCGGCGACCAGCTGCCCTGGATCCAGCGTCTGGAGACCGACCTCGACAACATCCGGGCCGCCCTCCAGCGCACCACCTCGCCCGCCGCCTCCGCCGAAGGGGAGGCGGCCCGTCTGGTGCTGGGCATGGGCTGGTTCTGGTGGCTGCGCAACTACCGTTCCGAGGGCCTGTCCTGGACCCGGAAGGCCCGAGCTATCGGGCCCGAGCCCACCGACGAGTCGGACCCCCGGTACTGGCCCCGGATGAACCTGCACATGCTGTGGTTCTTCTTCGCGGCGGAGAGCGGGCAGTCCGCGATGGCGCACGACGACACCGCGCTCCACGCGCTGGTGGCCCGGGTGGCCGACGCGTTCGCCACCTCACTCACCCACAGCGTCCGGTTCCCGGGACTGCTCTGGCCGATGACCGCGTATCTCACCGGTACGTCGGAGGACGCCAGGCAGAAGATCGACGCGGCGGTCGACAACGCCCGCGCGCACGGGGGCCCGTGGGAGTACGGCGTCATCCTGATGTTCCGCGCGCACATGGTGGTCGACATGCCGGGCGGCATGCCCGGGATCGACGATGATCTGGACGAGCTGCGCACCCTGAGCCGCCGCGTCGGCGACCGCTGGATGCGCGCCCAGGTGGCGAGCGCGGCGGCCGAGGCGGGCATGATGCGCGGGCGCTATGCCGAGGCGCGCACCGCGTACGAGGAGGCGCTGCTGCTCGCCCGCGAGGTCGGCGCCCATGCCGAGGCCCCGTTCCTCCTGGCCCGGCTCGCCGAACTCTCTTACCGCACCGGCGACCTGGCGGACGCCCACCAGCGACTGGACAGTTCGGAGGCCGAGGCCGAACGCCACCAGGCCCACGACGCCACCGCGTACGTCCACTATCTGCGTGCCACGATGGCGTTCTACCGGGGCGACATCGCGGACGCCCGGCGGTTGCTCACGGTCGCCCTGAACGAGGCCGGGCGCGGCGGCCCGCCGTCGCACTTCACCGTGGCGATGGCCGGCCTGTCGGCCCGCATCGCGGTGTACGAGCCGGGGCCCGGCGGCGGCCTCGTCGCCGGGGCGCGCGCGCTGACCGCATCCCTCGTCGCGGCCAAGGAGGCCCGGTGCGCCGAGATCGTCACGGGGCATCTGGCGGACGGCGCGGTGTCGGTCCTGGCGAGGCTCGGTCATCACGCGGTGGCCGTCCGGGTGTCCGCCGCCGCTGTCGACTGGCGGCGGGCGTCGAGCCCTCGGACCGAGGGGGAGCAGGCCGAAACCGATGCGGCAGAGCGCCTGTGCCGCGAGGCGCTGGGCTCCGCGCGTTGCGAGGAGGAGCGCGCAGCGGGCCACGGGCTGTCCTTGGACGACGTCATCGCGCTGCTGCAGGAGATTGTCGCGGACCTGCCGTGACAGGCGCGGTCCGGCCGCGCCGAGGGCGGAAGCGGGGCCCCGCGGTCGTCAGCGGCAGCTGATGCGTGACTCGGCCCAGTCCGCAAGGGCGACCCCGCCGAACGGCCGCTCCGGCTCGACCACCAGGCGAATCCGTTGCTGGCCCGCCACATCCACTCCGACCGGCACGGCCGGGTTGTCGCCCCGCACCACGGGGGACTGCCACAGCCGTCTCCCGTCCCCGCCGAACACCGAGAACCGCACCGCGCCGAGACCCCGGGTGAGGTCGTCCACCCCGGCCATGGCCTCGTACCGGGCGCACTGGCGGTTCAGCTGGATGACCACCGAGGAACGGTTGTTGACGGTCACCCCGTGCGCGTACCGCGTGCCGCCGACGAACATGCCGGAGCGCTGCCAGACCCAGCCGCTCTCCCCGAGGACCACCTCGGGTGCGGTGTGGTCGCCCAGGAGCGTGTAGCCCAGCTCGCTGACCTGGTAGACGTCCGGCGCCGGCGCGGGAGGCGGCGGAGTCCGGGTGGGCGGTGGAGTGGAAGGCTTCGGCGGCGGAGTGGGCGTCGGTGTCGGTGTGGGAGTCAGCCGGGGAGTCGGCGTCGGCGTCGGTTCCGGCGTGGGCGTGGGCGTCGGCTTCGGCGGTGGGGGGACCGGCGGCGCGGGCCTCGGGGGCGTCGGCTCCGGCGGGGCCGGCTTCGGGGGCGTGGGCGAGGGCACGGCGGGAGCCACGGCCGGGGGCTTGGGGACCGGCTTCGCCTCGGGCCGGGGGCTGTCGTCGCCCACCAGGGCCCAGACGAGGCCGGCCGCCGCCGCGACGGCCACCGCTGCGGCGATGCCGGCCTTGGCCGGTGCGCCGAGCCCTTCGGAGGCCGCCGCACCACCCGCCGTACCCGTGGCCGAGCCCCCTCCGGTCGCCGCCGCGGCGGCACTCGCCCCGGCGGCGCCGACCGCGCCCCCCGCCACGATCCCGGCGGCCTTGAGGACGTACCCGGCGGCGAACCAGCCGATGACCGCGACCGGGAGCAGCGCGGGGATACCGGCGTTGACCTGGGCCAGCTCGCCCGCCGCCACCCGGCACTTCGCGCACTCGTCCAGATGCCCCCGCAGCCCGCGCTCCGCCCGCATCCGTAGCCCGCCCCGGGCATAGGCGCCGAGCCGGTCGGCGTACCGCGCGCAGTCGCCGCCGGAGGTGAGCGCCTGGCTCACATGGGCTTGCAGATACGCCTGCTTGAGCCCTTCACGTGCCCGGCTGGCCAGCACCGATGTGGCGTTGGCGGTCAGCCCGAACAGGGGCGCGACGTCGCTGGGCGACTCCTCCTCGACGGTGGTGTGCCACAGGACCGCCTGCCAGCGCTCCGGGAGGCTGCGGAACGCCTGCATCGCCATCGACTGCTCGGCCTCGTGCATCGCGAGCACGTCCGCGCCGAGGTCGAGGGTGTCGTCGTCGGACACCTCCGAGGACCGGGCGGCCTGCGCGGCGAACGCGGCGAAGTCGTCCACCAGTTGCTCGCGCTTCGCGGTCTTCGTCCAGGCGGCGGCGACATGCCGGACCGCCGTCATCAGATAGGCGCGCACCGCCTCCTGGGGCCCCTTGCCGCCCCGTACCGCCTGCAGGGTCCGGGCGAAGACCTCGGCGGTCAGGTCGTCGGCGGTGTGCGCGTCCCGGCAGCAGGTGCGGGCGTAGCGGCGGACGGCCTGGGAGTGGCGCCGGAACAACTCGGCGTAGGCGAGGTCGTCGCCCTCCCGCATGCGCTGGATCAACTGCGCGTCCGAAGGCCCCGCCGCCCCGTCCGCCCTGCCTGAGCCCCGGCCCGCTCGCTGCTTCGGCACGGCGGGGACGGTCTCGGCGGAGCCCGCGCCGGGGCTCCCGGAGGCTCGTGCCGCATCGTCGTCCTCGACCGGTGCGGTCGGCCAGGGGCCGGGCAGGACCGTTCCGCCGGGGTCGTCCGCGTCCGTGTCGACGTCCTGGTGGCGGGGGACGGCCTGGCTCGGTACCTGGTGCCCGGGCGAACCGGCCGGCTCCGTACCGCCGTCGGCGGTGGACACACCGTCGTACGACTCTTCCCTCTGCCCGTCACCGCTCATCGCGGACGCCCCCGTATGCGCCATCGGACCCGAATACCGGGCCAGCGTGCCACAGAGCGCCGACGCGCCGGGCCCTCGGCCTCACCAACCACTCATCCGGGGCGTCCTCCCCGAATGTGAGCACTAGTGGGCACTCATTCGGGGAAGGTGTCAGGGGTTGGGCCGACGTACCGGTGGGCGAGAGGCAGGGCATCGCGGCCCGCCCCGCGCCCGGCACCCGTCACTCGGGCCGTGAGCGCAGTCCCTCCAACAGGATGTCCAGCAGCCGGGTGGAGGCCGCCGCCTGCTGGGCCGCGTCCGGCAGCGCGGGGGCAGCCGTCGCGATGACCAGCAGGACGTCGGAGACCGTCACATCGTGGCGCAGCTCGCCCGAGGTCCGTGCCCGGTCGACCAGCCTTCCCACGACCTCCAGCAGCTCGGCCGCACCGACGCCCAGGTCCTCGCCGCCGGTCCCCGACCCGGGCCGCTGCCGGGACACCGCCCGGGTCGCGGCCGTGCCCGTCTCCTGCCGCTGCTGGGGCACCCGGGGCTCGTCCCCCGCGGTCTCGCCGGCCTCCCCGACCGCGGTCGGGTCCTCGGCCTCGACACCGACCCGCAGTATCTGCGGGGGCAGGAGGCGCCCCGCCCCCGAGGCCACGGAGGTCCGCAGGAAGCGCGAGAGCGCCGACCACGGCTCGTCCTCCTGCCCGAGCGCGGAACGCGCCTGGTCGGTCAGCCGGGAGGTCTCCTCCTCGGCTATCCGGCGCACCAGCACGTCCTTGCTGGGGAAGCGGCGGTAGACCGTGCCGACGCCGACCCTGGCCCGGCGGGCCACGTCCTCCATCGGAGCCCCGTACCCCAGCTCCCCGAACACCTCGCGCGCAGCGCGCAGCACGTGCTCGAGGTTGCGCTGCGCGTCCACCCGCAGTGGCGCCGATCGGGCGTGCGCCGACGCGCCACCGGGCTGGGGGCCGAGTCCGTTGCCCAGCCCGTTCACCGCCGCCGGAGGAGCGGCCGTCGCGGTGCCGCCCGTTCCGTTGAGCGTGCCAACTGCCCCGATGCGCCCGTTTTCTTCAGGCGTGACAGCAGTAGCCGGCCAATGCGTTTCCTGAATGTCCATAACTGTTCCCCCGGTTATGACGTCTCCCCCCGGAGACTCCCGCCGTGTCCGTCGCGGGGGGACCGATCTGCACCGTCCGACACCCCGACGACATACGAACATAGTTGAGCGAGGGTCAATTCAGAAGAGGGCAGTTCCGCCCGGAGCGCCCCCCGATCGGCGCAAGGACCGGTTGGTCACCACTTGATCCCCGTCCCGGCCCCGTACCGCGATGCCTGACCTGCGAAGCTTGCTTACCAGCGGGCCGTCCGGCACCAATGGCCCGTCCACGACCTCCGGTCACACAATTTGCCGGGGCTGTGGACAAACTCCGGTGCACGTTGCGTCATGGGGTGGTGATGGCTTCAGCTTCCGGGGGCACACCCCCCGGCCCCCCGTCGGGTGCGCGCATCCTTGTGGTCGGCGGGGGCTACGTCGGGATGTACACAGCGCTGCGTCTCCAGCGGAAGCTGAAGCAGAGACTGAGAAGCGGCGAGGCCGAGATCGTGGTGGTCGCGCCCGAGCCCTATATGACGTACCAGCCGTTCCTCCCCGAGGCCGCCGCCGGCTCCATCTCACCGCGCCACGTCGTCGTACCGCTGCGCCGCGTCCTGCCGCACTGCACCATCGTCATCGGCGAGGCCCGGGCCATCGACCACGCCAAGCGCACCGCCACGGTCACCACTCTCGCCAGCGGCGAGGACGGCACCGGCGCCCTGGAGATCGAGTACGACGAGCTCGTCCTCGCCCCCGGGTCCGTCTCGCGCACGCTCCCCGTCCCCGGCCTCGCCGACCACGGTGTGGGTTTCAAGACGATCGAGGAGGCCATCGGGCTGCGCAACCACGTCATCGAACAGATGGACATCGCGTCCGCCACGCGCGACCCCGCCCTCCGTGACGCCGCCCTGACCTTCGTCTTCGTCGGCGGCGGCTACGCGGGCGTGGAAGCGCTCGCGGAGCTGGAGGACATGGCCCGCTACACCTCGCGGTACTACCACAACATCAAGGCCGAGGACCTGAAGTGGATCCTCGTGGAGGCCACCGGCCGCATCCTGCCCGAGGTCGGCGAATCCCTCGGCCGGTACGCCGTACGGGAACTGCGGGGACGCAACATCGACGTACGCCTCGACACCCGGCTGGACTCCTGCGAGGACCGCGTCGCCGTCCTCAGCGACGGCTCCCGCTTCCCCACCCGCACCCTCGTGTGGACGGCCGGCGTCAAACCGGCCCCGCTCCTCGCCGCCACCGGCCTCCCCCTGGACGAACGCGGCAGGCTCGTCTGCACCGCGAAGCTGACCGTCGAGGGCACCGAGCATGCCTGGTCGGCGGGAGACGCCGCCGCCGTACCCGACCTCACCGCCGTCGAAACCGGCCGTACGACCGCCCCCAACGCCCAGCACGCCGTCCGCCAGGCGAAGGTCCTCGCGGACAACGTCGCCGCCGCGCTCGAAGGGGGGCCGCTGACCGACTACCGGCACAGCTACGCGGGCTCGGTCGCCTCGCTCGGACTCCACAAGGGCGTCGCACACATCTACGGGCGACGGCTGAAGGGCTATCCGGCCTGGCTGATACACCGCATGTATCACCTGAGCCGGGTCCCGACCTTCAACCGGAAGGCACGCGTCCTGGCCGAGTGGACGCTCGCGGGCCTCTTCAAACGCGAGATCGTCTCCCTGGGCTCCCTGGAACATCCCCGGGCCGAGTTCGAACTCGCCGCCGGACGCCGGCCGCGGCCCGACGGGGACGACTGTCAGTAGGGTCCGACACACTGGACGTGTGACCATGGGTGGGCCCACATCTGCACAGAGTGACCCGGCCGGCAGCAACCGACAGTGACCAGCGAAGACCGCCCCAGGGGCGACGAACGCGCCCGACGCCCTGGCAGAGGAAGCACCCGCCCGAGCGGACCAGACCGACACACGAGGCCAGAAATTCCGTGAACTTCACGCGTTGGAGCGCCCGCCTCCCCGGTACGCAGCGTCGCGCCGCCCGGGAGGACCACAGCTCCGTACCGGCGGCCCGCGCCGAGTACGCCCGGGCCGAACCGGGCGCCGCCCCGCCGCAGGGCGGGCCCGTCGGCGTCCCCCTGCCCTCGGCGCCCGATCTGGAGGACCTCTCCGCACGCGACATCCTGGGCCGGCTGCCCGCCCTCGTCGCCCTGGTGCACGGCACCGGCCACCACGTCGCCTACGTCAACGACGCCTACACCGCCGCCTTCGGCCCCCGCCCCTGCGGCGCCCCGGCCGCCGAGGTCATGCCCGAACTGACCGAGATCGGCCTGCTCCCCCTCATGGACCAGGTCCTGCGCAGCGGCACCCCGCGCACGGTCAAGTCCCGCAAGGCCGCCGACGGCCGTTCGTACACCGTGACCTGCACGCCCGTGCGCCCCGACAAGGAGAAGGGCCGCGAGGGCGGAGTCCTCGTCTACGCGGCCGATGTCACCGACCACGCCGAGGCCGCCGAGCGGCTGCGCGCCAGCGAGGGCCGGCACCGGGAGACCGCCGTCACGCTCCAGCGCTCCCTGCTCCCGCAGGAGCTCGAACAGCCGGACGACCTGCGGATCGCCGCCACCTACCAGCCGGGCGGCACGGACGCCGCGGTCGGCGGCGACTGGTACGACGTCATCACCCTGGGCGCGGGTCGCACCGCACTGGTCATCGGGGACGTGATGGGGCGCGGGGTGCGCGCCGCCGCCGTCATGGGGCAGCTCCGCACCGCCGTACGGGCCTATGCCCGGCTGGACCTTCCGCCGCACGAGGTCCTTCAGCTGCTCGACGGGCTCGCCGCCGAGATCGACGCCAGCCAGATCGCCACCTGCGCCTATGCCGTGCACGATCCCAACGAGGGGTTGCTCGTCTACTCCTCCGCGGGCCACCTGCCGATCCTGGTGCGCGAGGAGGACGGCACCGTCCGCCGGGCGGAGGACCCGATCGGCCCGCCGCTCGGCACCGGCGGCTGGATCCACACGTCGGGCACGATCCCGCTGCCGCCAGGTTCCACCGCCGTCCTCTACACGGACGGGCTGGTCGAGCGCCGCAGCGAGGACATCGACGAGGGCGTGGGCGCGCTGGAGCGGGCGCTGTCCGGAGCGACGGGCGCGCCGCAGGTCGTCTGCGACCGGCTGATCCGCTCCCTCAACGTGACCGCCGAGCACGACGACGACGTGGCGGTCCTGGTGGTGCAGCATCCGGCGCGCACGGGCGCCGCCGCCGAGCTGTTCCACAACGCCTCGCTCGATCTGCTCGGCGGCATCGAGGCGGCTCCCCGCGCCCGTGCCTTCGCCACGGGCGTGCTCGCCTCATGGCGATTCCCGGTGGAGCTGTGCGATCTCGGGGTCCTCGCCGCCGGGGAGCTGGTCGCCAACTCCCTCCAGCACGGCACGCCGCCGATGCGCCTCGGCCTGCGCCGCACGGACCGCCGGCTGATCATCGAGGTGACCGACGGCGACGACCACCTGCCGCGCCGCCGCCGCGCCGAACCGGCGGACGAGGCGGGCCGGGGCATCTCGATCGTGGCCTCGATCGCCACGTCGTGGGGGAGCCGCCGCACGCCGGGCGGCGGCAAGGCGGTGTGGTGCGAGTTCGTTCTGCCGCAGTAGCGTCCGCGCTCAGCGAGCGGTGGCCACGGGTGCCGGCGCGCTCTCCGGCACGGAGACGGCCACCACCCGCGACGGCGCATGGGCGAGCGACGGCTGGTCCTGTACGGGGGTGAGCCGTCGACCGAGGCGCAGCGCGAGCGCGGTGATGCCCAGCGAGAACACGACGAACGTCGCGATGTACGGGCCGTGCAGCGAGGCACCCATAGGACCGCCCACGGCAGGGCCGACGGCCAGCGCGAGCTGCTTGCAGAGCGCGAACGCCGAGTTGTACTGGCCCACCATCGACTCCGGCGCCAGGTCCGCGACCAGCGGTGCGACGGTCGGCGACAGCATGGACTCGCCGAGGCCGAACAGTGCGTACGTGGAGATCATCGCGGCCGTCGCCATGGTCTGGCTGCCGTGCCCCAGGCCCGCGTAACCGGCCACGATCCAGGCGAAGGCCCAGATCAGGCCGACAGCCGCGATGACACGGGTGCGCCGACGGCGCTCCACGAGACGCAGCACCACGAACTGGGCGACGACGATCACGGCGGTGTTGGCGGCCAGCGCCACGCCGAGCGTGGCGGGGTCGATCCCGGCGGCCTCGGTGCCGTACGCCGCGAGCCCGGACTCGAACTGTCCGTAGCAGGCGAAGAACAGCACGAAGCCCAGGACACACAGCTGCACCATCGCGCGGTGCGAGAGCAGCGCACGCAGCCCGCCGCGGGCCGCCGGCGCCCCGGCCACCGTCGCCGGCGCGCTCACGGGCGCGTTCGGCATCCGCACGGTTGCCGCGATGACGCCGAGCACCAGGAACATCACCGCTTCGATCAGGAACAGCAGCGTGAACGACGCCGGGCTGCTCGTGTCGACGATCTGCCCGCCGACCAGGCCGCCGATACCCAGGCCCAGGTTCTGCAGGAAGAACTGCATGGCGAAGGCGCGCGTGCGGGTGGCGGCGCCGGTGCACCGGACGAGCATGGTGGCGAGCGCGGGCTGCATGACGGCGGTACCCGCGCCGAGCACGGCCGCTGCCAGGACGGCGGTGGTCACCTGCGAGGACACGCCGAGCGCGAGGGCGCCCAGGGAGGCGACACCGGAGGCGGCGATGAGCACGGGCAGTGGTCCGCGACGGTCGATCGCCCGGCCGGTGAACGGTAGGACGGCGAGGGCCGCCATGGCGAAGACAGCCAGCACGATCCCCGCCGTACCGGCGCCCAGATCCCGTACCTGCGCCACATAGACGTACAGGTACGGAACGGTGAACCCGAGCCCGAACGCGCTCAGCGCGCTCCCCAGCTGGATCCGCCGCAGTGCTGCGCCCATTTCCCTGGTCACACTCACCTACCTCAAGCTCTCGAAACTCTGAGCCGTCCAGATCGAACGACTCGAACCCGAAGACTTTATCACTAAAGTTAGATGGTGAACACTACGAACCGAAGGACTTCGACGGCTATGGGTGGCATGCCATACTGCGCGCCATGTCCGACACCACCGAGCCCGGACTCGATGAGCCGAGCCTCGACGAGCAGATCGCCGCCTACCAGCGCGAGTACCGCGACCTGGACCCCCAGGTCGAACAGGTCGTCTCCGCGCTCGGCCGGCTGAACCGCCGGATGAACGTCGCGTACGGGAGACAGCTCGCCGCGCTCGGCATCAGCAACGCGGAGTGGGAGGTTCTGAAGACCCTTGTCCTGGGAGGGGAGCCCTACCGCCTCGGCCCCGGTGAGCTCGCCAAGCGGCTCGGGCTCACCCCGGCCGCGATGACGCACCGGATCGACCGCATGGCCGGCGAGGGGCTGGTGACCCGCGACCGCGACGAGAACAACCGCGTCCGGGTCATCGTGGAGCTGACGGACGAAGGGCGTACGAAGTGGCTGGAGGCGATGCGGATGGCCACGGACTTCGAGGCGGACCTGCTCCAGGACCTCGACGGCGAGGAGCGCGGGGTGCTCGGCGCGATGCTGACCCGCCTGCTGCGGAGGGTGGAGCACGCCCAGCCGGACGCCGGCGGCAGGCTCACGGACCTGGACTGAGTGCCCCTCCAGGCCAGGCAGGGAGAGGGTTGACACACCCCTTGGCGATCCGTAAGGTTCTTCGGGTTGCCGCGGAGCCTGAACGGTTCTGCGGTGATCGATCCTGCCGCAGACGCGGCACACCAAACTCAGCACGATCTCCCGTTCGGGAAATTTTCGGCATGCCGAAATTCATTTCGAAGGCCCGATTATGAGCCGCCGGGAAAATCCGCTAGAGTTTTGGACGTCGGAAGGGCCCAACAGCCCGGAAGACAAGCCCCGCTGACTGGGAATCAGGCCCGAAAGGATCTGATAGAGTCGGACTCGCCGGAAAGGGAAACGCGAAAGCGAAGAACTGGAAAGCGAAAACTGCTTGACCCGCTTCGACCGGGAATCGGACACGAAAGAGTCTGATAGAGTCGGAAACGCAAGACCGAAGGGAAGCGCCCGGAGGAAAGCCCGCGAGGGTGAGTACAAA
>NZ_JBMNDO010000034.1:0-70365 GCF_052542855.1 Streptomyces sp. SAS_281 | reverse complement strand
CCCGCACCACACGTGGTGCGGGGCCCACCCGTCGTACCTGGTCAGGCGCGGACGACGGTCACCGGGCACGAGGCGTGCTGGGTGACGTGCAGGCTGACCGAGCCGAGCAGGGTCGCCTTGAAACCGCTGTACCCGCGCGCGCCCACGACCAGCAGGTTCGCGCCCTCCGCCCGGTCGAGCAGGGCCTGGGCCGGGTTGCCGATCACGACGACCTTGCTGACGGCGGCGGCGCCCTGGGCGCCCAGGGCCTCCTCCAGCGTCTCGGTGAGCGACACCGTGGCCATGGCCTGGGGGTCGAAGTCCTCGGGGAGGCCCGGCATCATCGACGCCCAGCTGGTGGCGGGGTACTCCCAGCTGTTGACGGCCTCGACCGTGTCACCGGTCAGCTCCGCCTGGCGCACGGCCCAGTGCAGTGCCTTGACCGACGACTCGGAGCCGTCGACGCCCACCACGATCCTGCCCATCTCTGCCTCCAGCTGGGTTCTGCGGTTGTGCTCGGTCCCGCTCGCACACGTCTTCCCGTACGACTCTAGTCAAAACGGGCGAAACGGCGATTCGCGGCGGTCCGGACGGTCAGGCCGGGCGCAGGGCCGCGAGCCGCTGTTCGAACGGGACCACCTCGTCGTCCAGACCGGGCGTCCTGGTCGCGCCGGAGACGGCGCGGCCGCCCGTGACGGCGTCGGCCAGCTCCCCGCCCGCGCGCCGGATGCGGGCGGGCAGGCCCTCGCTGTACTCGTCGCCGGACGCGCCCCAGTCCTCCGACGCCGCGTAGACCGAGGTCGGCAGGGTGACGGCGCGCAGGTAGGCGAAGAGCGGGCGCATCGCGTGTTCCAGGACCAGCGAGTGCCGGGGCGTGCCGCCGGTCGCGGCGACGAGCACGGGCTTGCCGGTCAGCGCCGTGTTCTCGACCAGGTCGAAGAACGACTTGAACAGGCCGCTGTACGAGGCGGTGAACACCGGCGTGACCGCGATCAGCCCGTCGGCGCCCGTCACCGCGGCGAGCGCGTCCTCCAGGGCGGGCGGCGGGAAGCCGGACACCAGGTGGCTCGCGATGTCCGCGGCCAGGTCGCGCAGCTCGACCACCCGGACGTCGACCGGGCGGTCCTGCGCGGCCTCGATCCGCTCCCGGGCGGCGGCGGCCAGCCGGTCGGCCAGCAGCCGGGTCGAGGACGGGGTGCTGAGTCCCGCCGATACGGCGACGATCCTCACGGGTTCGGTGGCGAACACGGTCAGCTCTCCTTCGTGGCGGCGTAGGCGGGGTGCAGCGGCGCGGTCTCGGGGACACCGGCCGGGCGCAGGGCGGCGAACTCCTTGCGCAGGACGGGGACGACCTCCTCGCCGAGGATGTCGAGCTGTTCGAGGACCGTCTTCAGCGGCAGTCCCGCGTGGTCCATCAGGAACAGCTGGCGCTGGTAGTCGCCGACCGCGTCCCGGAAGGTCAGCGTCCGCTCGATGACCTCCTGGGGCGAGCCCACGGTCAGGGGCGTCTGCTGGGTGAAGTCCTCCATCGACGGGCCGTGGCCGTAGACCGGCGCGTTGTCGAAGTACGGGCGGAACTCGCGTACCGCGTCCTGCGAGTTCTTCCGCATGAACACCTGTCCGCCGAGGCCGACGATCGCCTGCTCGGCGGTGCCGTGGCCGTAGTGCGCGTACCGCTGGCGGTACAGGTGCACCATCTTCTTCGTGTGCTCCATGGGCCAGAAGATGTTGTTGTGGAAGAAGCCGTCGCCGTAGTACGCGGCCTGCTCGGCGATCTCCGGCGAGCGGATGGAGCCGTGCCAGACGAACGGCGGCACGCCGTCCAGGGGGCGAGGGGTCGAGGTGAACGACTGGAGCGGCGTACGGAACTTGCCCTCCCAGTCCACGACGTCCTCCCGCCACAGCTTGTGCAGCAGGGCGTAGTTCTCGATGGCGAGCGGGATGCCCTGGCGGATGTCCTTGCCGAACCAGGGGTACACCGGGCCGGTGTTCCCGCGCCCCATCATCAGGTCCACGCGGCCGTCCGCGAGGTGCTGGAGCGTGGCGTAGTCCTCGGCGATCTTCACCGGGTCGTTGGTGGTGATCAGCGTGGTCGAGGTCGACAGGACGATGCTCTTCGTCTGCGCCGCGATGTAACCGAGCGTGGTGGTCGGCGACGAGGGGACGAACGGCGGATTGTGGTGCTCGCCGGTCGCGAAGACGTCGAGCCCGACCTCCTCGGCCTTGCGCGCGATGGCGACGGTGGCCTTGATCCGCTCGTGCTCGCTCGGCGTCGTACCGGTGGTGGGGTCGGTGGTGACGTCCCCGACGGTGAAGATCCCGAACTGCATGGCGTCCGCCTCCTGGTCGGTAGTGGTTGAACGTTGAACTAACTGGACGCATCGTACAACGGGGGCCGGGGGCGGGGTATTCCTAGGGCCTGACCCAGCCCGCCCGGCGTCCGAGGACGGAACCCAGGCCCCGGTCCCGGGGACCAGGACCGATGGCCGATGCGCGCGTCCCTGCCGGCTCCTACGCTGCGGCTACGCGGCCGCGCGCCGCCCGACGAAGGGGCTCCCGTGAATCTCACCGCCGAAACGCATGTCCGCCTCGCCCGGCCCTCCCGCGGTCTCGCCGCCGCCGAGCGGTTCTGGGTGGACGGGCTGGGGCTGACGGTCCTCTTCCGCGCGGACGCGGGACGGAAGCCCGGAACACATGACCTCCTCATGGTGGGGCATCCCGAAGCCTCCTGGCATCTGGAGCTCACGCGGGGACCGGTGGACCCCCGGCCCACCGAGGAGGATCTGCTCGTCCTGTACCTGGACGGCCCGGTTCCGGACGAGCTGGTGGCCCGGCTGCTCGCCTGCGGCGGTACGAGGGTCAGCTCGCCGAACCCGTACTGGAACGAGTGGGGGGTCACGGTGGAGGATCCGGACGGGTACCGGCTGGTGCTGTGCCGCCGGGGCTGGCGGCCGTAGGTTCCGTCCTCAGACGCCGGACGGGCTGGCACGGCGGCGCCGTCCCAGCAGCTCCGCGAGCCCCCTGCGCGTCGCGGCGATGATCACGCGGTCCGTCGGGCGGAGCACGTAGCCGGGGTGGATGTTCCAGACGAGGGAGCCCGGGGCCACGTCCAGGGCCAGGACGCGCCAGGCACCCTCGCGGAACGCCTGGTCGACCGTGCGGCCCTCCAGCTGGGGGTGGCCGCCGGCCTCCACCGCCGCGAACAGGAGCACCTTGCGTTCGACCGGGATCGCGCCCAGGATCTGCCGGCCCATCATCGCGACCGCGAACGAGGGGCCCGCCAGGTGGGAGACCGAGCGGGAGCGGGTGATCGCCTGCGGGTGCGCCGTGCGCAGCGTGCGGTAGACCGCCGTGGCGAACTCGTCGTCGAAGAGGCGGACCGTCACCCGCAGGTTCGGCTTGAGCGACCTGGCGTACAGCGCCGCCTCCAGGTTCGTCGTGTCGGCGCTGGTCAGCGCGAGGAGCCCGCGTGAGCGGCCGATCTTGGCCGCTTCGAGCACCCCCTCGTCCGTGACGTCACCGAGCACCACCGGCACGTGCAGCCGCCGGGCGAGCGGGATGCCCCGCGCTTCCGGGTCCTCCTCCACGCAGACCACCGGGATGCCCAGCTCCCGCAGGTGCACCAGGACCCGGGTGCCGATCTTGCCCAGCCCGAGCAGCACCACGTGCCCGGACAGCCCGCGCGGCGGCCGCCGCAACGAGGAGGCGCTGCGCAGCGAACCGAACGCCTCCAGGACCCCCGCCACCAGCAGCGGCAGGAGCATCAGGCCCGCGATGCCGGACAGGATCTGGATCACCTGGCGGGCGGTGGGCTCACCGATCGCCGGGTCGCCCATCGCGAACAGGTCGAGCAGGGTGAGGTAGGCCGCGTGCAGGGGGTGGTCGCCGGTGGTGAGCGAGGACGCCACCGCCAGCCCGAGCACCGCGAGCCCGACACCCAGCGCCGACCACCGCAGCCGCCGTGAGAAGAACTGGCTCAGCGGCGCGCTCCGGCCGCTCATCCGGGGCTTCGGGGCGGCCGGACCGGACTGCGTGACGGCCTCCAGCACGACCGTGCCGCGCCCGGTCGCGGCGGCGATCTCCGCCGGCCCGGGCAGCAGCTGCGGTCCCTCCGCGCCGCTGCTGTCGGAGCCCTCCGCGCCCGCCGGGTCGTGGGTGGTGGACGAGAGCAGGGCCAGGGTGCACAGGCCGGGGTCGGGGACCTGGCCGCCCCGGGGCGGGGTGCGCTCGGCGGCGCGCAGGAACAGGCCCTCGGCCCGGATCACCCGGGTCGACCCGGCGAGCGCGGTGGCCGCGAGGGCGGGCGCGGCGGTGTCGGCGTCGGACAGCACCGTGGTGGAGGCGTCGATCGCGGCCGGGTCGAGCCCGGGGGACGCGACGGCCGCCGCCTGGTCGAGCAGGGTCTCCAGATGCTGGCCCAGCTTGCGGTTGTAGAGCCGGATCACCAGCCGCACACGGGGGTTGAGCCGCCGGGCGGTGAGCGCGGCCCGGATGTTGCGCTCGTCGTCGTCGTAGACGAGGGCGACCGCCGAGGCCCGGGCTATGCCGGCCTCCGACAGCGACTCGTCGGACGGCTCGGCCGCCTGGAGGATGCGCACCGCCTCGACGCCGGCGTTGGTGTCGCCGTCCGAACCGTGCGGCAGACCACCGCCGTTGCGGTTCATCGCGGACGCCATCCGTCCGAACAGCGCGGCGGCCCGCCCGCGCCCGCTCAGGGGCTCGTCCGGCCTGACCGCGCCCGGCTCCGGTGGCACGACGAGGGTGACCCGTTCCCCGTAGACGTACCGCAGCTCCACGGCGAGCCGCTGGGCGAGCGCGTCGTCCCCGCAGACGACCATGTGGCCGGAAAGCGGGGAGGGTTGGGGTTGCTGGGGGAAGGAGGACACGTGTCCCAGCATGCCTTGCTCCCTTCCGGTGATCGAGGACGGTCAGCGGCCCTCGGGGTGGTGCGCCGGCAGGTGGCGGGGATCGGCGGCGCGCCCGATCGCCGTCTCGACGGCCGCGATCCGGTCCGCGAGCAGCCCCAGCGCCGCCACCGCTCGGGTCATCGGATCGCCCTCGGGCCCGCCCAGCGCCTGCGTGCGGACGTACGAGGAGCAGAGCGCCGCCCACCGTTCGGCCTGCGCGGGCGTGAGTGTGCCCCGCAGTGCGGCGAGCTTCAGGAGCGCGGCCTCCGCGCCGCTGGTCAGGGTCTGCGCCTCGCCCGCGTAGTGGTCGTCCACGACGGCGGTCAGTTCGGCGTCGTTCATCACGGGCGCGATCCGCTCCGCGATCCGGTTCATGTTGCGGTACGAACCCTGGAGCCGGAACGGGGGTTCGGTGCGGGTGGCGTCGGTCTGCGCGGCCGAGGCGATGTACGCGGCGTTGACCGCGAGCACCGTGTCCCGGGCCCGCAGCAGATGCCGCAGAACGGCGGTGATCCGGTCCACCTCGGCGGGCGCGTAGGGGTGTTCGAGCTGTTCCGGACGGGCCGTGGGGTCGTCGGTGGCGAGCCGCAGCAGCAGCGCCAGGTCCTCGCGGGAGCGGCCCGCGAGCGGGGCGAGCACCGGATTCGCGGTCAGCGCGTTCTCCACGAAGCTCAGCGCGAAGGTGTCCTCGCGGCCGGACAGCACCTCGCCCAGGTTCCACACGTCCGCCCGGTTGGCGAGCATGTCGGGCACCTGGAAGCGCGCGCCGGACTCGGTGTACGGGTTGCCCGCCATGCACACCGCGAACCGCTTGCCCCGCAGGTCGTACGTGCGCGGCTCACCGTCCCGCACCCCCTCGACGCGGCGCGTGGCATCGCAGAGCGGGATGAACTTCTGGAGGAGTTCCGGTGAGGTGTGCTGGATGTCGTCCAGGTGGAGCAGCGTGTTGTTGCCCGCCTCAAGAGCGAAGTTGATCTTCTCGATCTCCTGGCGCGCGGTGGCGCTGCCCGCCTGCGCGGGGTCGAGCGAGGTCACGTCGTGCCCCAGGTTGGGACCGCTGATCTTGACGAGGACGAGCCCGAGCCGGTCGGCGACGTACTCCATGAGCGTCGTCTTGCCGTAGCCGGGCGGCGATACGAGCAGCAGCAGGCCCTGCGAGTCGGTGCGGCGGTCGGCGTCGGCGGTGGAGAGCTGCTTGGCGAGGCTGTCCCCGATCAGCGGCAGGTAGACCTCGTCGAGCAGCCGGTTGCGTACGAACGCCGACATCACGCGCGGCCGGTGGTCGTCAAGGCGCAGCCGGGTGCGCTCGGCGGCGACCAGGGCGGTGCGCCGGCGCTGGTAGGCGCGGAATCCGGGCACGGCGACGTTACGGAACTCCTCCGTGCGGGCCAGGAGTTCGTCGATGCGGACGGTGAGCCGGCCGCGCTCGATGCGCGGGTGGACGCCGAGGAGCCCGTCGACGGTCTCGGTGAGCGGCGCGTCGGCCGCGTACCGGCCGAGCAGCGGCTCGGGGCACAGCTCGACGGCGACGGCCTCCGCGAGGTCGCCCGGTTCGATGCCGGTGCCGCTCGCCTCCGCGTACGAGCTCAGCCAGCCCTCCACGAGCTGGCGCCGGGCCGGCAGGTCGTCGGCGAGGGCGGTGAGGTCGTCGTCGTACGCCGACGTGCCGGTGGCGTGGCGGAACTTGTCCAGGAACGTGACGACGGAGGCGCCCGTCACGAAGCCGTCGGGTCCGCCGGTCAGCTCCTCGAAGAGGTACGCGGCGACGGACCGCGCCCCCTCGCCGCCGATCACCGCCGCCCACTCCTCCTGGAGCGCGGCGACCGCCGGGGCGAGCCCGAACGTCTCCCGGGCGCGGGCCAGCGAGCGGGCCCGGCGCGTCCAGGAGACCCGGCGGGCCTCGTCCGCCCCATGGGCCCAGAACAGCTGGGCGGCGGCCCGGACGCCCGGCGGGAAGCGCAGCAGCCCGGCACCCGCGTGCAGCCGCAGCAGCGCGGACAGGATCGCGGTCGCGTCCTCGTCGTGGACCCCGCGCTGATACCCCTCGTCGTACGCGGCGGCGGCGGACTCACGGACAAGCGCGGCGAGTTCGCCGTCGTCCAGGGAGGCCAGCCGGTCCGCGCCGTGCTCTTCGAGGAGGCGGGCGGCCAGGTGCTCGCCCCGGTAGACGGCCGGGGACTCGGAGGGGAGCGTCCGGTCCCAGTAGGGGCGGGTCGCGGCGAACCCCGGGTCGGTCACCGGCATCCGGTAGTCGGTCCCGGTGACGGCGAACGCGAGCGTGCCGTCCTGCGGCACGAGGGTCAGCTCGAACGGCTGGGTGTTCACCGCGAACCGGTGCCGGCCGAGGCGGATCACCGACCCGCCGTCCGCGTACAGCTCGTCCCGGTCGCGCAGGGCCCGGCCCGCCTCCTGGCGGGCGGCGAGCAGCTGCCCGTCCAGCTCCTCCGCGCGCACGGTGTCGCCGAGCGCCCGCAGCTCCTCGGCGGTCCGCCGGATCTTGGCGACCATCGGGTCGGAGGCGAAGTAGGTGTGGACGGCGTCCGCGTCGGTAAGGGCGGCGCCGCGCCGGGCGACCGTCTCCAGCACGCGCGCCGCCGAGTCCGCGAGGCGTTCGGTGCGGCGGGCCAGTTCGTCCTGGAGGCCCTGCTTGCGCGCCGAGAACGCCTCGTACACCTCCGTCCGGCGCTCGCCCAGCTCGGCCAGGAAGTCGTCGTACTCCGCGAACCGCGCCTCCAGGTTCTCCAGCTGGAGCAGCAGCCTGGCCAGTTGCCCGTCGCACGACTCCGGTGTCCCGGCGGCGGCCAGCGCGGCCGTGACGGCCTGCCCGAGCAGCGCGGATTCGGCGGCGAACTCGGCCCGGCCCTCGTGGTCCGCCAGCGCGCGGCGGCGGGCGTCGAGCGTGGCGCGGGCCCGGTTGACGGCGCCCAGGACCTCCGCGATGCGCTCCAGGATCGATGTACGGACCAATCCGTCGCCGATGTCCAGGCCGGCGACGACGTCCGTGACCGTGCTCAGCCCGTCCGTCATGGCGGCCAGCCGGTCCCCGAGGGCGGCGGCGTCGGTGACCGTGGCGAGCCCGGCGGCCTCCTCGGTGAGGCGGGCGATGTCCTCGTGGTAGCCGGCGAACGCGTCGTCCCTGGCCAGGAAGGCGACCGCGCGGCGGCCCGCCGCCTCGATGTCCTCGGCGGTGGCGGCGGCCAGCGCCTCGACGCGCTCGACGTCCGCGTACCGCATCTCGGCGAGGGTCGCCAGGCGGCCGTGCGCCGCGCGCAGTTCGGTCAGTCGGCCGACCCACTCGGCGGCCGTGCTCGGGGCCTCGCCGCGGACCCGGCGGACCAGGGCGGTGACGCGGTCGGCGGTCTCGGCGAAGGCGTCGGCGGCCTGCCGGGTCAGCGCCTGGACCGCCTCGAACTCCGCGACGACCTGGCGCGCGGTCTTCCCCAGCTCGCCCAGCGGCTCGGCCAGCGCCTCCAGTTCGGCGTCGTCCAGCCAGTGGTAGCGGTCCCCGGCCCGTACGCAGTCGGCGACCAGCCGGTCGTACCCGGCGGCGGTCGGCTGCGTCCCGGACGCGGCGTGCGCGAGGGCCAGGCAGTCGGAGATCCCGCGCACGAGGTCGGCGTTGCCGACCCGGGCCAGCGGGCCTTCGCCGGTCGGGCGGGACGCGGCGTACGTGTCGGACACGTACGGAGTCCGCCAGCGCTGCAACGGGTGGACGCGCGCCGCGCCGCCCTCGCCGCCCTCCACCGGGTCGCGCAGCACGACGAGCGTGCCGTCGTCCAGCAGCGCGTGGCCCCGGCCCTGGAGCGGGGTCGCCACCTCCTGGCGGATCACGTTGTACGGCAGCAGCAGGCTGCGGCCGTCCTGCCGGGAGCGGAAGACGTACAGCACGTCCTCGCCGTTCGGGGAGCGCACGGCTTCCTCGAAGACCGGGTCGGTGAGCGGGCGCGCGATGTCGAACGTCCGGGCCTCGCCGGTCGTCAGGTAGAACCCGCCCGGGAAGATGATCCCCTGGTCCTCGGGGAGCCGTTGGCAGGCCGGGCCGATGCCGTCGAGGCGGGTGACGGTGCCGAGGAGCGCGTTGAAGACGAGGTGGCGCCGCGCCTCCTCCTTGTACGGGCGCACCCGCAGCAGCACGAGCGGGCCCAGCTCCGCGTACTCGACCTCGGCGTCCGCGAGCGACTGGAGGGGTTCGGTGACCGGCTCCTCGTAGATCCCGTCCGGGGTCTCCGTGTCGTCCTCGGTCTTCACCGTGAGCGTGCCGCCGAGCGTGTCCACGTACAGCGCGGCCGCGCAGCCGATGGCGATGTGCGGGTGGCGGCCCGCGACGTGGGCCTCGCGGCCCGCCGTCGTCCAGGTGAAGTCGTGCGACGGCGGGAAGACGTGGTCGCGCTCGCCGCGCCCGTCGAGGAACGCGCCCGGGGAGCCGTCCGGGTTCAGCGCCCAGCGCAGGACCCGGATGTCGTCGGCGGTCTCGCCGGTACGGAAGACCGCCAGGAGGCGGCCCTCGGTCCGGCGCAGCCGCAGCAGGCGGGCGTCGCGGAAGTAGCGGTGCAGACCGTCGAATTCACGGACGAAGGAGGCGTCGGTCAGCGGGGCGCCGGTGCCGGGGGCGAGGTCGGCGGCGTACAGCGCGAGGACGTCCTCCACGGCGGGCCGGCTCTGCCGGCCCGGGCCGCGTTCGAAGCCGAACAGCAGCTCGCCGCCGAGCGCGACGAGGTCGCGGGGGACGGCCGGGCGGTCCGTCCGGATCTGCTCGCTGCCGAGGAGCTGGAGGCCGGTCGCGCCGAACGCCTCGGTGCGGCGGGCGTTGAGGGCGGTGGCCCTGCGGGTGAGCTCGGTGGCGTGGGTGCGGAGGCGGCGCCGCAGGACGTCGTAGTCCCCGGCGGCGGGGGCGGTCACGTTGTCCACTGGGTGCTCCTTGGTGATCCTTGCGGTGGTGCCCTCGATCGCCGGACGGGCTTGAGGGGCCCGCCCCGCCCGGCCCGTCCGGCGATCGAGGACGGACGGGGCTGGGCGGGGCGTTCAGGCGACGGGTGTCGGTCAGGCCACCGGTGTCCCGTTCAGGCCGGTGGCCGCCAGGCCGCTCACCGGCACATCCGCGAGCCCCAGTGAGCGCGCGTGGTCCAGCAGCGCGCGGACCTGGTCCGCACCGATCCCGGACGACGGCGAAGCCATCATCCGCATCAGCAGCGCCGACACCGTCAGGTTCTGCAGGTCGCCCGTGGACACCGACGACAGCACCCGCGTCAGGTCCTCCGTGAACGAGGAGTCGCCGTTCAGCCACGGACCGGCCAGGGCCTTCGCCGTGTCCGAGTGCGAGACGAAGCCGTCCAGGCTCTTGCCCATCGAGATGGACGACACCAGCCGGTCGAAGAACATCGACTCGCCGCCGACGATGTCGATGTCCGCGTTCTCCAGACCCGTGGCGAGCACCGTCGCCTGCGCCTCGGCGACCTGCCGCTGGACGTCGAGTCCCGCGAGCCGGATCTCCTTCTCGGCGGCCAGCCGCAGCCGGTACTCCTCGTGCCCCCGCGAGGCGTCGTCCAGCGCCGCCATCGCGGCCGCCTTCTCCGTGAGTCCCGCTGCCTCCGCCTTGAGCTTCTCGCCGATCATCGCCGCGTCGGCCGACGCCTGCGCCTGCGTACCCTCCGCGTCCGCGAGTGCCTTGAGACGGGCGCCCTCGGCCTCGGCCTTGAGCCGCGCGGACGTGGCCCCGGCCTCGGCGAGCCCCGTCTTCTCGATCACCTCCGCCGCCGCGTCCCGCACCTGGACGTCCGCGAGGCCGGGCGCCGCCGTCTCCGCCTGGACCCCCTCGGCCAGCCGCAGCTTGGCCTGCGCGTCCAGGTCGGCGGTCTTCAGCCGGGCCTCCGCGAGCGTCAGCTGCTCGGCCGCCCGGTGGGTGGCCGCCGCCTCCGCCGCCTCGGCCGCCTTGATGTCCTTGACCAGCCGCTCCTGCGCCTCCGCCTCGGCGGCGATGATGACGGACTTGCGGGTGCGCTCGGACTCCTCGACGGACCGGAGCGTCTTGATGGACTCCTCCTGCTCGGCGACCGTACGGTCCACCGCGATCCGCTCGCGGATGACGTCGGCGACCTCGCGGCGCTCCGCCTCGACCTCCTTCGTCGCGGCGATGCGGTTCAGCTCGGTCTCGCGCTCGCGCCCGATGACCTCCAGCAGCCGGTCCTTCTCGATGCGCTCGTTCTCCACGGCGATGACCCGCTCGCGGTTCTTCTGCGCGACGGCGATCTCCCGGGCCTGGTTCTCCCGCTGGATGCCCAGTTGCTCCTCGGTCCTGATGAACGCGGCCTGTGCGCCCAGGCGTTCCTCCTCCTGGACCCGGGCGGTCACGGCCTCCTCACGGGCCCGCAGCGTCTCGACCTCGCGGCGCTGCTTGATCTCCGCCTCCGCCTGCCGGCGCTCCAGCTCCAGGATGGTCTCCCGGGCGTCGACGTCCTGCCGGGTGATCTCCTTCTGCTCGGTGCGCTGGAACTCGTTGGTGCGGACGTGCTCGATCGCGGTCAGCTCGGTGATCTTCCGGATTCCCTGGGCGTCCAGGATGTTGGCGCTGTCGAGCTGCGCCATCGGGGTCTGCTCCAGGAAGTCGATCGCCGCGTCGTCCAGGTGGTAGCCGTTCAGGTCGGTACCGATGACCCGGATGATCCGGTCGCGGAACTCCTCGCGCTTCGTGTACAGGTCCACGAAGTCCAGCTGCTTGCCGACGGTCTTCAGCGCCTCGGAGAACTTCGCCGCGAAGAACTCCTGGATGGCGACCTTGTCGCTGGCGCGCTCGGTGCCGATGGACTGGGCGACCTTCTTGACGTCCTCGACGGTCTTGTTGACCCGCACGAAGAACGTGATGTGGATGTCGGCGCGGATGTTGTCCTGGCAGATCAGACCCTCGCGCCCGGTGCGCCGGATCTCGATGGTCTTGACCGAGATGTCCATGGACTCGGCCTTGTGCAGCACCGGCAGGACGACGGCACCGGTGAAGGTCACGTCGACCTTCTTGGTCTTGGAGATGATCAGGGCCTTGCCCTGCTCCACTTTGCGGAAGAGCCGGGTGATGATCAGCAGCACGGCTACGGCGATGAGCAGGACCACGGCGACGAGCAGGCCGAGGCCCAAGGAGATGGCATCCATGACAGTCCTTGGCGGCTGGGATTACGGAAGCGAGCGGGTTTCACGTGAAACAGGGCACGGCGGCACACGGCGTCCGGGCAGCCCGGACGGGCACACCGCGCCCGTAGGGGCGGTGGTTCAGACGGCGGGGCCGGAGGCCGTACGGCCGTGCGGCGGACCCGGATCGAGCGCCTTGTCGTAGGCCGAGACCCAGAAGAACTCCCCGGCCTCGTCGTACGCGTACAGCAGTCCGGAGCGTCCGGAGATCAGCTCCGCGTCGACGGGCTCCAGTTGGCGCACCTGGACGGTGGCGGTGGTCCCGTCGTCGGCGGTGACCTCGGCCTGGCCGAAGTCCGTGGAGACCGAGCCGGTACGGATCGTGCAGACGCGGCCCAGGAAGTCCTGGCGCGATGGCGGAGGCTGGTCGGGGAAGAGGCGCCGGAAGTGGTGGACGAGGAGTCGCACCGCACCCCAGGCGAGCAGCAGCGCCCCGGCGAGGACCGCGCAGGCCAGCACGGCGCGCGGCGCTCCGGTGGCGCCCGAGCGGTGCACCAGGACCGAACCGGTCAGGGCGGAGAACCAGCCGACGGCGATCATCAGGGACACCGAGACGGTGACCGGGACGCCTCCGACGCCCGCGAGATCGGCGTCCAGGTCGGCGTGGAAGGAGTGGTGGTCGGCCGCGCCGACCAGGACGAGCAGCCAGAAGGCGATGACGACGACCAGCGCGGCGGCGAAGAGCACGGCCGGGAAGGACAGCGTCGCGTCCATGAACTCCCGCATCGATCCCGACCCCCGTCCGTTCCGCCGACGGTGCCGCCGGTGTCCGCGCGGACCGGTCGGTGACCCCGGTGCCGCGGTGTCACCCTCGACGACACCGCGGCATCCGGGTCTTCCCCCGATCCCCCGTGCACCCCCGTGACTCCCCCGTTTTCCCCCGTGGTTCCCCGGTGGGTGCTGACAGGATCGTGACATCCGGGCAGGCTCGGACGCATTGCCGGAACACGGCAACGTTCGCCGCTCCCCGATGCCGGGCACCGGCATCGGCCCCCACGCGTTGGGCTCGGTGTACATACGGAACAGGAACGGAGGCGGACGCGTGGCGGAACCGGTGATTCCCGACAGCTTTCTGGAGGGTTACGCACGGATACTCGGCGGGGCGGCCGTCTCGGGCCGGCGGCTCACCCGCGAGGAGTTGGATTCCCGCCGCGCCCTGGGCCGGGAGGCCGCCGAGGCGGGCCACCAGCTCCGCGCCCTCGTCCGCATGCATCTCGCCGAGACCCGCGCCGCCTGGCCCGCCCTCGCCCCCGGCGCGACCCCCGCCGCCGCGGCGGCCTCCGCCGACAGCGCGCTGGCCGCGATGGAGCAGGCGGTCGACGCCTTCGCCGACGGCTTCGAGCGCGCCCAGCGCCTCAGCGTGCGCCGCGAGGAGGCCGCCAGGCGCGAGTTCATCGACGACCTCCTGTACGGGCGCAGCGATCTGGGCCGGCTCGCCGAGCGGGCCACCCGCTTCGGACTGCGCCTCTCGCGCGCCCACGCGGTGGCGGTGGCGACGGGCCCGGAGGCGTACACCGAGACGGAGGCGGTGCCCCGGCACGTGGAGTCGGCGATGCTGGCCCGGTTCAGCGGGCGCAAGATCCTGCTCACCACGAAGGACGGGCGCATGGTCTGCGTCGCGCCCGGCAGCCAGCCCGACCTCCTGCGCTACTTCGCGAAGCAGGCGCACGCGGCGACGGACGGCGGCCGGGTCGCCGTCGGCCGCCCCCACCGGGGCCCCGGCGGCGTCGTCCAGTCGTACGACGAGGCGCTGGACGCGCTGGACCTCGCGGACCGGCTGGACCTGGACGACCCCGTTCTCTACGCCGCCGACCTGCTGGTCTACCCGGTGCTGACCCGCGACCGGCAGGCCATGGCCGATCTCGTACGCAGTGAGCTGGGCCCGCTCCAGAAGGCCCGGGGCGGCGCCGAACCGCTCCTCAGGACGCTGTCGGTGTACTTCGACGCGGGCTGTGTCGCCGCCGAGACCGCCCGCCGCCTCTCGCTGAGCGTCCGGGCCCTCACGTACCGGCTGGAACGCATCCACCAGTTGACCGGCTCCGACCCGGCGGATCCCCAGCACCGCTACACGCTCCAGACCGCGGTGATCGGCGCCAGGCTGCTGGACTGGCCCGCCAAGGAGGTCTGAGGCGTGTCGCGCAAGCGGCGCCGTCCGCCCGCTGGGCGGGCCCGGCAGGCGGGGCCTTCGGCCGGCACGTGGATCGGCGCCGCCCCTGGGAGGGTGCGGCGCCGATCGGTGCGCGGGGTGCGTCAGCCGCCGCTGTGCTGCTTGCCCTCGTGCTTGTGACACCTGCACTTCTTGGGCTTGGCCGTGACGGTGACCGTGGCCGAGGCGGTGTCGCTCGCGACCTCTTCGCCCTGCGGGCCGGTGGCGCCGGCCTGGGCCACGTTGGTGATCCGGCACGTGATGGTGCCCTTGCCACCGCCGCCGCGGTTGCCGCTCTGCCGGCAGAGGTCGATGTCTGCCCGGGTGATGCGGTAGGTGCCGTGGCAGGTGGTGCTCGCCCCGGGCGCCAGCGTGGTCGCGTCGCAGACCACCGAGGCGACACGGTTGTCCGCCACGTGCACGTCGTGCAGCTGGGTGCTGCCGGTGTTGGTGACCGTGTACGCGTAACGGACCTCGGTGCCGACCCGGAAGGGGCCCTTGGAGACGGCCTTCTTGTGCAGCGTCAGGTGGGGCTGCCCGACCGGAAGGGTCTGATACGTCTCCGGCGAGGTGACGGTCTCCCCGTCCGCCGTACCGGTCGCCGTGGCGGTGTTGGTCACGGAACCGGCCGTACCGTCGGCCGCGGTGATCGTGTAGGTGCCGGTGCAGGTGGTGCTGTCACCGGCCTCCTCCGCCGGGGCGAGCGTGGTCGACTCGCAGGTGATGTCCGTGACGTGGTCGTCGTGGACGGCGACACCGGTCAGCTCCGTCCCGCCGGTGTTGCGGACGGTATAGGCGTACGTGACCGTCTGCCCGACCGAGTACGGGCCGGGGGTCTCGACCCGCTTCTCGACCGAGATGCCGGGCGCCCGCTCGATCGGCACGGTCTCCGACGAGGGCGGGGAGGTGACCGGCTCGCCACCTGACGTGCCTGACGCCGTGGCCGTGTTGTCGATCGAGCCGTTGGCGACGTCGGCGGACGTCACCGTGTACGTCGCCGTGCAGGTGACCGTCTCACCGGGCGCGAGACGTGTCACGGGGCAGGAGACCGGGCCTGTCTTCGGGTCGTCGACGGCGAGGTCGTCGATGGTCGTGCCTCCCGCATTGGTGACCACGAACTCGTAGGGCACCTGCGTGCCGGCCGTGAGGTCACCGGGCAGCGGCTGCACGACCTGCTTCACGAGATTCAGCCGGGGCAGCGGCCGTTCGGTGCGCACGGCCACATTGCGGATGAGGTGGGTGTCCGTGAACAGACCGGTGGAGGCCGCGAATCCGAACTTGTAGGTCGCGGGTACGGGGCTCGGCGCGTCGGCCTGGAGGACCTGCTGGGAGCCGTTGCCGTCGTTGAAGTCGATGGACACGGTGACCTGCGGGTCCGGTGCCGGGGTGATCACCACGTGAACGCGACGGCGCGAGGGCTCAAGGTCCTGCTCGGCCTGGACGGGATCGCTCGACACCTCGGTGGTCGGCCCGTGCAGTTGTCCGGGGAGGGTCGACGGCCAGGGGCCGGTGGTGGAGAAGTTGCTGGTGGTGGCGGTGAGGAAGCAGTAACCCTCGATGCCGTCGCCGGGGCCGCGCAGCGTGACCATGTTCGGCCCGGGTGCGGGCACGTGGAACGCCGTGCCCGCGGGCGAGCGCTGATCGGGCGGGCAGCCGTTGCCCCGGTGTTCCCAGTCACCGAAGTAGTTGCCGAGGACGTCGAGCCCGATTCCCAGATAGCCACGGTCCACACCGGGAAGGAACTCGGCGGTCGGGTCGTCGTCGGGCAGTTTCTGCGCGTACCCGAGGCTGCCGCCGAAGGCGCCGGGGTGGGTCAGCTCCGCTTCACCGTCGACCAGGAAGAACGAGATGCCGTCGGCCGGGGCGATGGCACCCGTGGTGGTGCCGTACTGCCACTGGTCGAAGGTGACGTCCAGGCCGTCGCCGGCAGGCAGCGCGTGGTTGTAGAGGACTGCGCCGGACTGGTCGTTGGAGGAGTCCGTCAGCCGCAGATAGCCGCGCGGGGCGGCGTCGTTGGGCGGTTCCGGGCCGATGCCCACCGTGCAGCCCCCGAGCGGGTGGTTGCCGGGCCCCGGCAGGGCGTCGGCTCCGGGCGCTCCGGTGAGGCAGGCCGAGCCGACCCCGGTGAAGTCCGGGGCCGTGGCCCGGGTGAAGGTCTCGTCGAGCAAGGTGGAGCCGCCTTGGCGCGGCTGCGCGTGGGCGAGTTCGCCGGTGGAGGCCAGGGGGCCGGCCACGCCGAGGGCGAGGGCCAGCGCCGCGGCGGCGAGCCGCGGGGCCCGTACGGCTCCGCCCAGCGGTGACGCGGGGTGTTTGCGGGTCATGCACAGCACAGATAGCAGTCGCTCTATGTGATCAACCGATTGCGGACCCTGTGTTCGCCGGGAGCACCCGGCCAGCCCTACCCGCCCGTCCGAACGGCTCCACATGCGGGACCGGCGCCCTCCGCCTAGCGTGATCACCCGGGGGAATCCGGCGGTGTGCGCAGCGAGGGAGATCCGCCCCATGGCCCGTGAAGCAGGTCCCCGGGAAGCAGGAACCCGCAGGGCGAACCCTCGTGAGGATCACCCGTCCCACCGCTGGTGGGTGCTCGGGGTGATCGGCCTGGCCCAGCTGATGGTGGTGCTCGACGCGACGATCGTGAACATCGCGCTGCCCTCCGCCCAGCAGGACCTCGGTTTCAGCGACGGCAACCGGCAGTGGATCGTCACGGCGTACGCCCTCGCCTTCGGCTCGCTGCTGCTGCTCGGCGGACGCATCGCCGACCTGGTGGGCCGCCGGGTGGTCTTCCTGACCGGGCTCGTCGGCTTCGCGGTCGCCTCCGCGATCGGCGGTGCCGCCCCGAGCTTCGAGGTCCTGGTGCTGGCCCGCGCCCTCCAGGGCCTGTTCGGCGCGCTGCTCGCCCCGGCGGCGCTGTCGCTGCTCACGACGACGTTCACCGTGCCCAAGGAGCGGGCCAAGGCGTTCGGGATCTACGGCGCCATCGCGGGGGCGGGTGGCGCGGTGGGGCTGCTGCTCGGCGGGGTGCTCACGGAGTACCTGGACTGGCGTTGGTGCCTCTACGTCAACCTGGTCTTCGCGTTCCTCGCGTTCACGGGCGGCTGGCGGCTGCTGACCGCGGGCGCGCCGGCCGACCGGCCCCGGCTCGACATCCCGGGGACGCTGCTGGTCTCGGCCGGTCTCTTCTGCATCGTCTACGGCTTCTCCCAGGCCGAGTCGCACGCCTGGAGTTCGCCGCTGACCTGGGGGTTCCTGGTGGCGGGCGCGGTGCTGGTGGCGGCGTTCGCGTGGTGGCAGACCAGGGCGGCGCATCCGCTGCTGCCGATGCGGGTGGTGCTGGACCGGGACCGGGCGGCGTCGTTCCTCGCGATGTTCATCTCCGGCGGCGGGATGTTCGGCGTCTTCCTCTTCCTCACGTACTACCTGCAGAAGAGCCTGGGTTATTCGCCGGTCTCCACCGGGCTCGCCTTCCTGCCGATGGTCGCCTGCATGATCGCCTCGTCGGTGACGACGACGAATGTGCTGTTGCTGCGGTTCGGTGCGAAACCGATCGTCCCGACCGGGATGGGTATCGCGGCCGCCGCGATGGTGTGGCTGACCGCCCTGGACCTGAACAGCGGCTACGCCGCCCATGTGCTGCCGCCGTTGCTCTGCCTGGGCATCGGTCTCGGCGCCGTCTTCGCCACGGCGATGAACCTGGCCACCGCGGGCGTCGGGGCGCGGGACGCCGGGGTGGCCTCGGCGATGGTCAACACCAGCCAGCAGGTCGGCGGCTCCATCGGCACGGCCCTGCTCAACACCCTCGCCACCAGCGCCGCCACGAACTACCTGGTGGGCCGCAGGCCGACCCCGCCCGTCGTCGCCCAGGCCCAGCTGGACAGCTACGCGACCGCGTACTGGTGGTCCGCGGGCTTCTTCGCCCTCGGGCTCGTCGTCTCCCTGTTCCTGTACCGGCCCGGCGCACCCCGCCCGCACCTCGCGGAGGAACCGGCGCGAGCGTGAGGGTCAGCGCCTCGCGCCCTCGGTGAGCCGGACGAACGGGATCGACTCGCCCACCCGCCGGTAGTCCTCCGCGCTGCCGTCCACCTCGAAGCCCATGTACGCGCAGAGCCGGCGGGCGACCCGGGGGTGCCGGGGCGCGTACCGCACCATCAGCTCGCCGCCCTCCTCGGGGGTCAGCACGTGCGCGGTCACCGCGTGGAACCGGCGGCCGACCTGCACCGTGGCGTGCGGGGTGCGCTCCAGGTTGCGGAACCAGTCCGCGCCGGGCCCGAAGCCCGAGGCGACGGTCCAGCAGGCCCGGCCCTCGCGGGTGCCCGCCTCCACGACCTCGACGGCGGTCCGGCGGGGGAGGCCCGAGACGCGGCCGGTGTGGACGAGCAGCAGCAGCCGGCCCCCGAAGAGCGGCCCGAGCCCCATGCGGAACATGTGGACGGGCAGCCGGAAGGCGGTGCGCCGCCAGCCGGTCGGCGGGGCCGGGCGCCGGGGAGCGGGCGAAGCCGCGGATTCATGCGTCACTATGCAAACGTTGCACAATCCAAAGGTCGGGGCCAGTGCGCGCCGCTGTCGGTCCGGTACCGGTTGGGCGGCGGTTCCGTATCGGATGACCGCCGGTTCGAGTACGCACGCCGGGCGCGGTAGAAAGGGGCATGGCCGCGCACGGACAGGCACCCGATGACCCCCCGACCGCCCCGGACCGGGACGACGTCGACGCGGTGACGCGCGCGGTGCTGACCGCGTCGAGACTGCTGGTCGCGGTGTCCGCCCGGTCCCTCGCGGCGGTCGAGGACCGGGTGACACTGCCCCAGTTCCGGCTGCTCGTGGTGCTCTCCACGCACGGGGAGGCCAAGCTCGTCACCCTCGCCGAGCGCCTCGGCGTGAACCCCTCGACCGCGATGCGGATGCTCGACCGGCTGATCGCGGCGGGCCTCGCGGAGCGTCAGGTCAACCCGGCCAACCGCCGTGAGACGGTGCTGCGGGTGACGCCCGAGGGTCACCGGCTGGTCGAGGAGGTCACGGCCGGCCGCCGCCGGGAGGTCGCCTCGATCGTGGAGCGCATCGCGCCCGAGCAGCGCGCCGCCCTGATCGACGCGCTGCGGGCGTTCACCGACGCGGGCGGCGAGGCGGCGGCCCCCGCGGACGGCGCCGACGCCTACCCGCTGGGCTGGACGCCGGACCTGCCGACGGGGGCCTGACCCCCACCGGACACGGCTGCCCGGACGAGGCGGAGACCTCACTCCGGACACGGCTGCCCGGACGAGGCGGAGACCTCACTCGGTCGAGGCGGAGACCTCTTCCCGGGCCGGGGGGACCGGGGCGTTGCCCACGGGGGCGGCGGGCGCCCCGTCCTTGCCGCGCCACTTCTGGACGCGTTCGACCATGGGCTGGGTCCAGCGCGCGGTGAGCGGGCCGACGATGACCAGGATCAGGACGTACGCGGTGGCGATGGGACCGATGCGGGGCTCCGTCGCCACGGCCAGACCGGCGATGACGATGGAGAACTCGCCGCGCGCGACGAGCGTGCCGCCCGCCCGCCAGCGCCCGCGCGGTCCGATGCCGGCGCGCCGGGCCGCGTACCAGCCGGTGCCGATCTTCGTGAGGACGGTGACGACGGCGAGCAGCGCGGCCGGCAGCAGCACCGGCGGGATCTCGGCCGGGTTGGTGGAGAGCCCGAAGAACACGAAGAAGACGGCGGCGAACAGGTCCCGCAGCGGCGTCAGCAGCTTGCGCGCGCCCTCCGCGACCTCACCGGAGAGCGCGATGCCGACGAGGAACGCGCCCACGGCGGCCGACACCTGGAGCTGCTGGGCCACCCCGGCGACCAGGACGGTCAGCCCGAGCACCACGAGCAGCAGCATCTCGGGGTTGTCGGAGGAGACCGCGCGGCTGATGAGCCGGCCGTGCCGCAGCGCGAGATAGAGCACGAACCCGACCGTGCCGAGCGCGATCAGCAGGGCGACGCTGCCGCCGGCGAGTCCGACGCCCGCGAGCATCGCGGTGAGCAGCGGCAGGTAGACCGCCATCGACAGGTCCTCGATGACCAGCACCCCGAGGATGACCGGGGTCTCCCGGTTGCCGAGCCGTCCCAGGTCCGCGAGGACCTTCGCGATCACACCGGAGGAGGAGATCCAGGTGACACCGGCGAGCGCGACGGCCCCGACCGGGCCCCAGCCGAGCAGCAGCGCGGCGACCGCGCCCGGGGTCGCGTTGAGCACGAAGTCCACGGCCCCGGACGGGTACTGGGTCTTCAGACTGGTCACCAGCTCGGAGGCGCTGTATTCGAGGCCGAGCAGGAGCAGCAGCAGGATGACGCCGATCTCGGCGCCGACGGCCGTGAACTCCTCGCTGGCCCCGAGCGGCAGCAGCCCGCCCTCGCCGAAGGCCAGCCCGGCCAGCAGGTAGAGCGGGATCGGCGAGAGCCCTATCCGGCCGGCGAACCGCCCGATGATGCCGAGTCCCAGAATGACGGAGCCGAGCTCCACCAGCAGTGCGGTCGTGTCGTGCACGGTCAGCCCTCCGCGATGATCTCGGAGAGCGTGTCGACGCCCTCGCGCGTTCCGACGGCGACGAGCGTGTCGCCGATGGCGAGCCGGAAGTCCGGCCCGGGTGACGGGTGCGCGCTGTGGGTGCGCAGCACCGCCACGATCGAGGCGCCGGTCCGGGTCCGCGCCTTGGTGTCGCCGAGCAGCCGGCCGCCGTACGGCGAGCGGGTGCCGAGCGGGATGTGCTCGGTGACCAGGTCGATTCCCTCGGTCCGTACGGCGTCGATGGGCGCCGCGTCGATGAGGTGGGCGAGCCCGGTCGCCTCCTGTGGAGTCAGGGGGACGGAGAGCCGGCACGAATCAGGGTCGTCCTGGTCGTAGAAGCCGATGAACCGCCGCCCGTCGTGGTGGACCACCACGGAGATGTGCTGCCCCGACTCGGTCGTGTAGTCGTACTGGACGCCGACTCCGGGCAGCGTGGTGCGGTGGGTTCCCATGGCTTCCTCCCGAGGAGCGCGGTACGCGCGAGGCACTTGGTGATCTCTTTAGCTCCGCATTACCTTATCCGGAGGTATGCGCCATCCCTGAGGGGCGCTTTCCAGCCACGTTCCCGTCGCGTCCCGGATCCCGGCACACGAAGGCCCGGACGGTTGCGCAAACGGCCGGGCACGCGGGTCTGGTCGCGGGCGGATCAGTCGCTGATCTCGATCTTCCCGTTCTTCTCCGGCGAGGCCGCCGGGGCCTGGACGACCGGCTCGGCGGCCGGCTTCGGGACCGCGCCCCTGAGGTTCTGGAGCAGCGCGGCGAGGTCGACCCCGGTGGTGGAGCTGAGCAGCTCCATGCCCTGGGCGACGTTGTCCGTGACCGTACGGGACAGCTGACTGGCGCCGTCCGTGGAGATGACGGTCATCTTGTCGATCGCGCTCATCGGCTCGGCGGCCTTGGCGACGACCTGCGGCAGCACCTCGACGAGCATCTGGAGCACGGCCGCGTCGCCGTACTGCGCGAAGGCGTCGGCCTTCTTCCGCATGGCCTCGGCCTCGGCCGAACCGCGCGCCGCGATGGCGGCGGCCTCCGCCTCACCCTCGATGCGGACCGCCTCGGCGAGCGCGGAGCGGTGCAGCTTCTCGCCCTGACCGGTGAGCCGGGCGCGCTCGGCGGCCGCTTCGGCCTCCTTGACCTGGGCGATGCGGCGGGCCTCCGCCTCCTGCTCGGCCTGGTAGCGGGCGGCGTCGGCGGGCTTGCGGACCTTGGTGTCGAGCTCGCGGTCGGTCAGCGCGGCCTGGCGCTCGGCCACCTTCTCCTGCTCGGTGAGCACCTCCTGCTGGCGGGCGGCCTCGGCGAGCGGACCGGCGGCGTTGGCCTTGGCGGCGGCGGCCTCCGTCTCGGCCTTGATCTCGGCCTGCTTCAGGTAGAACGTCCGCTCGGCGATCGCGATCTCCTCGGCCGCCTTCAGCCGGGCCTGCTCCGAGGCGCGGCGGGCGATGGCCTCCGCGATGTCGGCCTCCTGCTTGGCGCGGGCGGCCTCGGGGCGGCCCAGGTCCTCCAGGTAGGAGCCCTCGGTGGTGATGTCCTGGATCTGGAAGGCGTCCAGGATCAGGCCCTGGCCGGACAGGCTCGCCTCGGCCTCCTCCGCCACCTGGCCGGCGAACGCGGCGCGGTCGCGGATGATGTCCTCCACGGACATCCGGCCGACGATGGCGCGCA
Organism: Streptomyces sp. SAS_281; assembly: GCF_052542855.1. Taxonomy (NCBI): domain Bacteria; kingdom Bacillati; phylum Actinomycetota; class Actinomycetes; order Kitasatosporales; family Streptomycetaceae; genus Streptomyces; species Streptomyces sp. SAS_281. The sequence continues at coordinate 47,971 of NZ_JBMNDO010000034.1, read as the reverse complement.
GCGCGCCGGACAGCACCTCCTGGGTGAAGCCGACGATGCCGTCCTGCTGGCGCAGGAAGCGCTGGGCGGCGGCCCGGATCGCGTCCTCGCTGCCGCCGACCTTGACGATCGCGACGCCTTCGAGGTGGGCCTTGACACCGCGCAGGGTGACGGCGCCGCGCACGGCGACCGGGATGTGCCGGCTGGACAGGTCCAGGGTGAACTTCTGCTGCACGAACGGCACGACGAAGACGCCGCCGCCGACGACGACCTTCTGGCCGCTGTTGTCGATGCTGGTCCGGCCGGTCACCGGGTCGACGGACTTCTTGCCCCGGCGGCCGGTGATGATGAACGCCTGGCTGGGGCCGGCCACCTTGTAACGGGTGATCACGGCGAGGCCGAGCAGGAAGAGGAGTACGACGACTCCGACGATCGCGATCATTACGGGACTCATGCGGTTTCCCCCTCTGCCTCCTGACGGGGGCAGTCGTGAGACGAGCGGTGATGGGGCCGGGCGTACCGGGTCAGCGTTCGACGGGACGGACCGACACCGAGGTGCTGGACAGCGACGCCTCGACCCAGACCTCGGCGCCGCGCGCGACCGGCACCGTGCTCCTCGCGGACAGCTTCACGAGCTGGCCGCCGAGGCGGAGCAGGACCTCGCCGTAGCCGTCGGCCGGGATCGCGGTGACCACCGACCCCGACGTGCCGACCACGTCCTCGTCGCGCGGCGTCGCGTCGGTCTGATCCCGCATCAGGGCGCGGCTGAACTTCCAGGTCAGCAGGGCGGCGACCAGTCCCGCCGCGACCCCCGCCACCGTGGCGACGAGGGTGCCCGCCCCGGTCGTGCCGAGCACGATGGCGCCGCCGAAGCCGAGCATCGACAGGAAGCCCGCGATCACCGGAAGGGAGACGAGCCCGCCGAACAGGCCCTCCAGCAGGCCCCCGAAAAGGCCCTCCAGGATCCCGTCGAAGATCAGCGACAGGGCGAGCAGAGCGATCCCCGCGATGCCGAGACCGAGGAACAAGGTCATCTGGTCACCCCTCCCGGCCCCGTCGCTCCCTGTGCTGCTTTTCCGTCGAACTGGCTGGATGGTCCCATACGCACCCCCGAGGCGACACTGCCGGAACCCGGCAATCTTCTACTGGTTGTTGATGCCGGAGAGACGGTCGGCCAGGGAGTCCAGGGACTGGAACGTGGCCCCCAGAAGCGCCACGTGCTTCCACCGCAGCACCCCCTCGCCGTCGATCAGGAAGACCGCGCGCCGCACCCCGATCCCGGGCGCCGCGACACCGAAGGCCCGGGCGGTCTCCCGGCCCGGGTCCGCCAGCAGCGGCATGCGCAGCCCATGGGCGAGGGCGAACGACTCGTGGCTGTCCACCCCCTGCGGGCTGATCCCCCACACCTCCGCGTCCAGCGTCTCGAAGGTCTCCATGCCCGAGGAGTACGAGCACAACTGCTTCGTGCACACGGTGGTGTTGTCGCCCGGGTAGAAGGCGAGGACCAGGGCCCGCCCGCGCGCGTCCGCGAGCGAGTAGTCGCGCCGCTCGAAGGCGTCCCCGGCGAGGACGCCGCCCGCCAGGGTGAACTCCGGTACGCGTGAGCCGAGTCGCGGTGACGATCCCATGGGGTGCTGCCCTTCGGTGTGCTGCGCCCGGGTGGCGGTGGTGCCGCCCGTGTCGCGTACAGCATGCCTCCGTCACCGGGGACGGTCAGCCACCCGTGGACGGTTCCGGTTCGGTGGGAGTGGAGGTGGCGGATCCAGAACGGCTCGATGAAGGTGATCGACCTGGAGCGCGTCGCACTCGACCAGCTCCGCCGGGTCGAACCGCTCGGGGTCTGCCTGCCCACCCCGGCCGACGCCCGGCTGCGCGACATCGCCCGCATCCTCCAGGACGATCCGGCCGACGGGCGGACCCTCACCGAGCTGGGCGCGGCCGTCGGCGCGGCGCCCCGCACCCTGAGCCGGCTCTTCCGCGCGGAGACCGGGATGTCCTTCCCGCAGTGGCGCACCCAGCTCCGCCTGCACCACGCGCTGACCCTGCTCGCCTCGGGCGGCTCGGTCACCTCGGTGGCCGTGGCCTGCGGCTACAGCGGACCGAGCGCCTTCATCCAGTCCTTCCGCCACGCCTTCGGCACCACCCCGGGCTCCTACGCCTCGGGCACGCCCTGACACCCGCCACCCGGCGGTGCTGCGGATGCGGGAGCGGGCGGGGCGACCGAGGATGAAGGGCCGGGCAGCAGGCGGCCCGCGCCCTGCCCGAGGAGGTTCGTCTTGCCGGTGCACGCCGACCATCCGCCGTCCATCGACGTCACGGCGCTCGCCGCCGTGCTCGACGGCACGACGGCGGGCGTGGCCGTGTTCGACACCGAGCTGCGCTACGTGTACGTCAACCCGTCCCTCGTACGCCACAACGGCATCCCGCCCGCCGCCCACATCGGCCGCCGCCCCAACGAGGTCCTGCCCGACATCGACGCCCGCGAGGACCTGATGCGCGCCGTGCTCGCGGACGGCCGGGCGCGCGAGGTCACCTCCAGCGGCCGGCTGCCCGCCGAGTCCGGGACCGCCCGGGTCTACTGGCACGGGGCCTACCACCGCCTGGAGGTGAACGGCCGGGTCGCCGGCATCGTCGGCATTGTGCTGGAGGTCATGGCCGACGACGAACAGCGCCGGCTCGCCCAGGCCCAGCGCCACCTCTCGCTCCTCGACAGCGCGAACACCCGCATCGGCACCACCCTCGACATGGACACCACCTGCGCGGAGCTGGCCGACCTCGTCGTCCCCGGCCTCGCCGACATCGCCGCCGTCGAGGTCTTCCCGCCGGACGTGGCCCCGCCGGTGCGCCCTGCTCCGCCCGACGTGGTCCGGCTGCGCCGCGCGGCCATGTCGGCCGTGCGCGGGCTGAGCGGCGAGGTCGCCCGGTTCGGGGTGGCCGGTGACTACATCGACTACCAGGAGGAGGCCGCCGTATCGCGCTGCCTGGCCACCAATCAGCCCGTCGTCGAGGACATCACCGACGACGAGCGGTTGAGCCGGTCCGCGCCCACCCCGGAGCGCGTCGCCGCCTACCGGGAGCTCGGGCTGCACTCGGCGGTCGCCGTGCCGATCTCGGTGCGCGGCGCCCCGATCGGCGTGCTCGGCCTGCTCCGGGCCGGCGGCTCGCCCGTCTTCTCGGACGACGACGTGGTGGTGGCCCGGGAGCTCGCCGGGCGGGCCGCCGTCCATCTCGACCACGCCCGCCGCTTCACCCACGAGCACACCATCGCCCTGGAGCTCCAGCGCTCCCTGCTCTCCGAGCCCCGGCCGCCCCACCCGCACATCGAGGTCGCCACCCGCTATCTGCCGGCCGACCGCAGCGTCCTGGTGGGCGGCGACTGGTTCGACGTCATCCCGCTGCCCGACGGGCGGCACCTGAAGGCGATGGGCGACGTCATGGGGCACGGCGTCGAGGCGGCCGTCGCGATGAGCCACTACCGCTCGCTGCTGCGCCTCCTGGCCGACGAGGAACTGCCCCCGCACCGCATCCTGGAACAGCTGGACCGGATGGTGGAGCGGTCCGGGATCGACCGGGCGGCGACCTGCCTGCTCGCCGTGGTGAACGCGGACGGCGGGCAGTGCGAGGTGGCGAGCGCGGGCCACCTGCCGCCGGTCTTCCTCGACCCGGGCGCGGCGGGCACCCGGATCTGCGACGTACCGGCGGCCCCGCCGCTCGGCACCGGGTTCGGCGGCTACCGGTCCACGGTGATGGAGTGCGGCCCGGGCACGGTGCTGTTCATGTACACCGACGGGCTCGTGGAGCGGCGCGACGAGGACATCGACACGTGCGTCGCCCGGCTGGGGGAGCTGACCCTGCCGGACAACGGCGATCTGGAGACCTTCCTGGACCGGGTGCTCGAACGCTTCGGACCCAACGCCGAGGACGACATCGCGGTCATGGCCTCGCGGACCCGGGACGAACCGGACGCCGCGGACCCGGCGACCTGAGCGGGGTCACCCGAACAGGAACGCCCCCGCCGTCGCCGCTCCCAGCGCCGTCCCCGCCGTGACCTGGCCGACCGTGTGGTAGCCGAGCGCCACCCGCGACCAGGAGACGGCGGCCGCCATCGCGTACCCGAGGAGCCACCACGGCGAGTGGACGGCGGCGAGCAGGGCGACCACGGCCGAGGCCACGGAGGCGTCCACGGAGATCTTCCACACCGTGTTGACCGCCAGCAGCACGACCGTCATCGCCCACAGCGCGAGCATCGCGACCAGGATGCCGGTGGGCGCCCCGCCCAGCACCATGACCGCCGAACCGGCGCCGATGGAGCCCAGGATGACGAAGAAGATCGGCGCCCGCTTGGTGCGGTCCACGACATGGCGGTCGCCCCAGGTTCCGCGCCCCCGCTCCCACTCGATGTACCCCGCGGGCACGATGCCGGCGCACAGCGCGCCGAGCAGCCCCCAGGGCACGCCGGTCCAGTCCCCGGCCGCCGCGAGGCCGATGCCGAGCATGCCGACGAGCAGCAGGTTGCGGGGCTGGAGGACGTCGGTCACCCTCCGCGCCAGGGCGTGGTCGGGGGCGGTCGCGGGGCCGGTGGTGTCGGTGGTGGTCATGCCGGCTGCTCCTTGCCCGTGGCGGTACACATGTCGAGGATCTGACGGGCCCGCTCCGGGGTCACCGTGCGGTACGCCGCCGCCACCCGGACCAGCCAGGCGACCTCGCCGTCCTGGTCGGTGGCGTGCTGGGTGGACACGGCCGCCGCCGCGCCTGCGGGTGCCCCGGCGGCACGGGCGGTCAACGCCGCCTTGATCCAGTACGCGTCGGCGAGCGGCGAACCGGAACCGCCCCCGGCGGCGGCCTCGGCGGCGGGCAGCAGGGTGTCCGGGACGTAGTGGCGCAGCTTCTCGACCGCGTCCGCGATGTCCGCCGCCCAGCGGTCGACGCGCAGGTCGGCGGGCGTGTCGAAGCGGGTCAGCTCGCGCCGCAGCGGGCGCGGCGGCTCGAAGGGCTGGTCCGGGAAGGCGGTCATCAGCTCGTACCAGAGGCCGTGCAGCCGGGCCTGCGCCCGCCAGAGCTTGGCACGGCGGCGGACGTTGCCGAGGGCCGGGATGGAGGCGCCGACCGCGAAGAAGAGGAACAGGACGACCTGGGCGGCCTCGGTGACCTCGTCGAAGTCCAGCGCGAAGGACTCGCTCGGCCGGTCCACGACGCTGACCCAGAGGAACAGCGTCCGGCTGACGGTGTACCCGACGCCGATGAACATGGCGAACGTCATCATCCCGAGCCCGACGCGCAGATGGCGCATCCGGGCGCTCCCGGTGGCCAGCGCCCACTGGTACGCGCAGACGGCGGACGCGGCGCCGAGGTAGAGGTAGAACACGCTCATGTACAGCGTGGCGCCCCACTGCCCGGCGTGGTCCGCGACGAAGCGGTCCGAGGGCGTGGAGCGGTCGACCACGGTGAAGAACAGCACGGTGAGCAGCACCAGCGTGGCGACCGACGCCTTGGCCGCGACCTGCTGGATGAGCCGGGCGAACCGTACGTGCCGGGGGATGGCGCCCTCGTCCGCGTACCGGCCGTAGATCGCCACGATGTAACTGAGAATGGCCAGAATCGCGATGGTCGCGGTGTAGTGCTTGATGAGGACCGACAGGTCGGTCACCGGGCTGTCGTTGAGCCCGACGCGCACGAACCGGGTCTTCGTCCAGAGCGCCAGCGCGAATCCCGCGTAACACCCCCACAGCGCCCGGCGGCGCCGGTCCTCCTCGTCACCCCACAGGGCGGCCGGCATGCGCCACAGGGCGACGGCGGTCATCAGGCCCGCTATGAGATAGCCGGCGAGGTCGAGCGGGGTCACGGCGGAAGTCCTCGGGAGTGGGGGGAGCGGTGGGGGGAGCGTGGTCGGGCGGTACGGATGCTACGGACGCCGGAACAGGCCGCCGCGGCGGTGGGCGACCGGACGCGAGAGCGAGTTGGCGAGCCGCCCCACCATGTCATCGCTCGTGACGTCCCGGGCCATCCGGGGGATCAACGAGGCACCGAATTCGGCCATGCGTTCGTCGTGGGTGTCGTACTGCGCGCGCGCCTGCACGGCATCCGGGGCGAGCGCCGCGTCCGGGCCGACCATCCGGGAGATGAGCGAGGTGTCGAAGACCGGCAGCAGCCGCTGGAGCTGTTCCGCGTCGAGCGAGGTGCCGTGGTCGAACCACTCGTGGCACAGCTCGTGCAGGATCACGTGCTGGGTCTGGTACTCGGTGGGGCGCCGGCGGTACAGCACGAAGCTGGTGTCACCGGTCTTCAGACGCAGCCCGCAGGCGGCGTTGACGCGCGCCAGACGGTCGGGCATCTCGTGCAGCACGATGGTGCGGCCCCGGGCCGCCTCCATGTTGGCCACCAGGCCGGGTATCGAGAACGGAGAGGGCAGCGGCAACTCCGCGAGCCCCTCCTCGCACTCCCTCCGCAACTTCCGCATGGACATGGCTCAGCCCTGCTGTCCGCCGCCGGCCGGGGGCGTGCGCTCCTCGGCGTCCCGCAGCAGGGACATCGCGAACCGCAGCAGCTCCGGCGGCAGCCCTTCCTCGTCGAGCCCGCGTCCGGCGAGCCCGCTGATCTCGCCGGTCCGGCGCTTGGCGAGGAACTGGAGCCCGGCCACGACGTCGTCGACGACCTCGGACTCCTCCTTGAAGAACCGCCAGTCCACGCCGAAGCCCAGCCCGAGCGCCTTCAGGATCTCCTCGGACGGCTGGGTCACCTTGCCGGCCAGGATGTTGGAGAAGTAGCTGTGGGAGAGCGATCCGCCGCGCTCCCTGACCAGGTCGGCGAAGAACCGGCCCGAGATCCTGCGGCCGGGAAAGGTCTTCTCGACCATGTACTCGACCTTCTGGCGCAGCGTCCGCAGCTCGGGCGCGCGCTCTTCGCCGTTGTCCATCCGGCCCCCACGTTCACGTCCGCCGCAGGCCCCTGTCCGGCCCCGGGCGGCGCTCGATTCGGTCAACGGGCTCGTACTGTAACGAACCGCGGACCGTGGCCTTCCGGTCGGGCTCCCGGAGCGAAGGTGAAGCGGAACAATCTGATCCGGTGCCCGGAGCGGGCTTGCGCAAACACTCTACGTCACTGTTAACTCGAAAAAACATGGGCAGGGGGCCACGAGGGGAGTCCCTTGCCCGTGAAGACGCCTGTGCGCGCCGCCGCGCCCACAAAGGGGTGTAGCCCTTCACGACGGGGGATGCGTGAAGGGCTACCCGCACATTATGGCCCCTGGCCGGGCAGTCATCAACTGACCGGCCGGTCAGTGTCCTTGTCCGGGGCCCGTTTTTCCGGGTCCGGCGCCCCGCACCTGCCCCGGTTACCATCGGAAAAGACCCGCGGGACGCCGCGCCTTCCCAGACGAAAAGGTTCCGCTTGAGCCGCGACCGCACCCCCCGCTCCCACGACCGCTCCTCCCGCTCCCGCGGCCAGGGCTCGGCGGGCTCCCGCACGGGCGGCGGCTTCCGCACCCGGGGCGCCGGCCGCTCAGGAGGCCCCGACCGCCGCTTCGGCGGGAAGGGCGGCAAGCCCGTCGCGCGGCAGGGCGAGTACGAGCTGCCGAGGACCGTCACCCCGCCGCTGCCCCCCGTCGCGGCCTTCGCGGACCTGGACCTGCCCGACGCCGTGCTGGCGGCGCTGACCGAGCAGGGCGTCACCGAACCGTTCCCGATCCAGGCGGCCACCCTGCCGAACTCGCTGGCCGGGCGCGACGTGCTGGGCCGGGGCCGCACCGGCTCCGGGAAGACCCTCGCCTTCGGCCTGGCGGTACTGGCCCGCACGGCGGGGCACCGCGCGGAGGCCCGGCATCCGCGCGCCCTGGTCCTGGTCCCCACCCGCGAGCTGGCCCAGCAGGTGACCGCCGCGCTGACCCCGTACGCGAAGCCGCTGCGGGTGCGGCTGGCGACCGTCGTCGGCGGGATGTCGATCGGCCGCCAGACGGCCGCGCTGCGCGGCGGCACCGAGGTCGTCGTCGCCACGCCGGGCCGCCTCAAGGACCTCATCGAGCGCGGCGACTGCATCCTGGACCGGGTCGAGGTGACGGTGCTGGACGAGGCGGACCAGATGGCCGACCTGGGGTTCATGCCGCAGGTCACCCAGCTGCTCAACCAGATCCCGCCGGACGGGCAGCGCATGCTGTTCTCGGCGACCCTGGACCGCGACGTCGACCTGCTCGTCCGGCGCTACCTGAACGACCCGGTCGTCCACTCGGTGGACCCGGCCGCGGGCGCGGTGACGACGATGGAGCACCACGTGCTCTACGTACGGCCCTCCGACAAGTTCGCCACCACGACGGAGATCGCGGCGCGCGACGGCCGGGTGATCATGTTCCTGGACACCAAGCACGCCGTGGACGAGCTGACCGCCCACCTGCTCAACAGCGGGGTCCGGGCGGCCGCCCTGCACGGCGGGAAGTCGCAGCCGGAGCGCAACCGCACCCTGGAGCGCTTCAAGACCGGGCACGTCTCGGTGCTGGTGGCGACGAATGTCGCGGCGCGCGGCATCCACGTCGACAACCTGGACCTCGTCGTCAACGTCGACCCGCCGGCCGACCCCAAGGACTACCTGCACCGGGGCGGACGCACCGCCCGGGCCGGGGAGTCCGGCACCGTCGTCACGCTGGTGCTGCCCAGCCAGCGCCGCGAGATGACCCGGCTGATGGCGGACGCGGGCATCAGCCCGCAGATCGCGGAGGTCCGCTCCGGCGGGGAGGAGCTGAGCCGGATCACCGGCGCGCGGGCCCCCTCCGGCGTCCCCGTCACCATCACCGCGCCGCCCTCCGAGCGCCGGGTCAGGCCCAGAGGGCCTCGGCGAGCGTGACGCCGGCGAAGGCCGCGCCGAGGCCCACGACGACGCTCACCACGACGTTGGCCGCCGCGTAGACCTTGGCCCCGTCCTCCGCGAGCCGCAGCGTCTCGTAGCTGAACGTGGAGTACGTGGACAGCGCCCCGCACAGCCCGGTCCCGAGCAGCAGCTGAAGGTGCGAGGAGGCCGCCCCGGCCGCCACCGCACCGGTCAGCGTGCCCAGGATCAGGCAGCCGGCCGTGTTGACGGTGAACGTGCCCCACGGGAAGACGGTGTCGTGGCGGGACTGCACCGCCCGGTCGGTCAGATAGCGCAGCGGGGCGCCGACCGCCGCACCGGCGATCACGAGCAGCCAGTTCACTCCTGGTCCCCCCGTATCCCGGGGTTCCGTACGATCTCGCAGGCGTCCAGCGTCACCGGGCAGCCGCCGGTCAGCTCGGCGATCTCCGGCAGGAACGCCCGTACCGCCTCCTCCGCGTCCACGATCACCACGGCCACCGGCAGGTCCTCGCTCAGGGACAGCAGCCGCTGGGTGTGGATCACCGACGAGGCGCCGAAGCCCTCGATGCCCCGGAAGACGCTGGCGCCGGCCAGCCCGGCGGCGTGCGCCCGGTGCACGATCTCCGTGTACACGGGCCGGTGGTGCCAGCTGTCGGACTCGCCGACCAGTACGGTCAGCCGCAGCCCCGGTTCGGTCACGGGTGTGGTCATGCCTGCCTCCACGCCAGTGCGCGGCGCGTCAGCCACACCGCGCTCCACACCGCTGCGAGGGCCGCGAGCAGTGTCACTCCGAGGTAGACCAGTCCGGTGCCGGCCCGGTCCTCGGACACCAGCCGTTCGATGTCCACCGCGTAGGTCGAGAAGGTGGTGAACCCGCCGAGGACCCCGGTCCCGAAGAACGGCCGGACCAGTCGGTGCGCCGCCCAGACCTCGCTGATCACCACCATGAACACGCCGATGACCGCGCAGCCGGTCACGTTGACGACGAGGGTCGTCCAGGGGAAGCCGCCGGTCGCGGTGGGCCAGAGCAGCGAGGCGCCGTAGCGGGCCGAGGCGCCGGCCGCGCCGCCGAGCGCGACCACGGCGACGACGGCGGTCTGCGGGTTCTTCGTGAGGATGCCGGGCATACGTCTCCTACCTGCCGGGGCCCCCGCCGGGCGCGGGCGCACGTCTGCGCAAGTAGGGACCGTTGGCGGCGCGTCAGGCGTCCGCGGTTCGGGTACGGCGGGCCCCACCGCCGCGCGGGGACCGTCACCGGCCCGCCGCTTCCCCCAGGATATCGCCGGATCGGGCCGGTCCGGGCTATTCCCCGTCCGGGCCGATTTCACCCGATCGGCCACCTCATCTGCGGGCCGGGCAGGATACCCGCAGGGTGGAGCCATGTGGCCCCACCGAATATGGCTGGGTGCCGCGGTCCTCCCGCTGGCTCTCCTGGTGCCGCGGGACGCCCCGGTGCCCCACGTCCTGGCCGAACCGCCCGCCGCCCCCCGCACGCGGGCGGTGGCCGCGCCGCAGCCGGTGATCGTCAGCCGGACGGCCTGGCACGCGGACGAGTCCATCGTCCGGGAACGTGCCGTCTACACGGGCGCCGTCCGCGCGGTCTTCGTCCACCACACCGGCGAGACGAACGACTACGACTGCGCCGAGGCGCCCGAGCTGATCCGGAACGTCGAGGAGGCCCACATCAAGGGCCGGGGCTGGGACGACATCGGCTACAACTTCCTGGTCGACCGGTGCGGCACGATCTACGAGGGCCGGGCCGGCGGCATCACGCGCTCGGTGCGCGGCGCCCACACCACGGGCTTCAACGCCGACAGCGTGGGCATCGCGGTGCTCGGCGACTACCGCGACGGCGAGAAGGTCCCGGCCCCGGTCGTGCGGGCCCTGGCGACCCTCGCGGCCTGGAAGCTGCGGCCGGGCGAGGACCCGCGCGGGAAGGTCCGGCTGCGGTCCACCAACGACGCGAGCCGCTACCCCAAGGGCGAGGTGGCCGTGCTGAACGTCATCTCCGGCCACCGCGACACGTACCAGACCCGCTGCCCCGGCCAGGCGCTGTACGACGAGCTGCCGGAGATCAGGTCGATGGCGGCGGCCATGCGCGCGGCGGCCGGGCGCGAGGGGGAGGCGGACACGGAGGATGCGGGCAATACGCACTAGTGCAAATATTATTTGACGCTAGTACGTACGAGGGTAGGGTGACGGGCATGACCGCCACGCGCCCCCTCCCCGTGACCCTGACCGGCAGCCACGTCCGCGTCGAACCGCTCGCCCCCGCCCACCTGGACGACCTGTTCGCCGCCGGCGGCGGCGACGACGAGGTCTGGCGCTGGCTCGGCGGCCCGGTGCCCCGCACCCGTCAGGACATGGAGGCCGCGCTCGCCGCGATGCTCGCGAACGCGTCGTACGTCCCGTTCGCCGTCGTCCACCTGGCCACCGGGCGGGCCATCGGCTGGACGGCCTTCCTCGACATCGACGTGGCGCACGAGCGCCTGGAGATCGGCTCGACCTGGTACGGCCGCGCCCACTGGCGGACCGCCGTCAACACGGAGACCAAGCTGCTCCTGCTCACCCACGCCTTCGAGGACCTGGGCATGGGCCGCGTCCAGTTGAAGACCGACCACCTCAACGACCGCTCCCAGAGGGCGATAGCCCGCCTCGGCGCCCGCCACGAGGGCGTCCTGCGCCGCCACCGCCGCCGCCCGGACGGCAGCTGGCGCGACACGGTGTACTTCTCGCTGCTCGCGGACGAGTGGCCGGAGGCGAAGGCGCGCCTGGCGGCGCGCGTCTGACCGCGCGACCGCCGGATGTCCACCGACCGGTGGACCACCGGTTCCACCGGTCGAGGCTGCCGGGCGCACCCCCCTCCGAAACAGCATGGAGGACATGAGACTTCGACCCGTACACCTGGCCCGGTGGAGCGCCCGGCACCCCTGGCGCGCGATCACCGGATGGTTCCTCTTCGTCCTCCTCTGCCTCGGCGCCGGCATCGCCGCGGGCTCCAACCCGGCCACCACGAAGGACTTCTGGGTCGGTGAGGCCGGTCACGCCGAGTCGATGGCCACCGACGGCGGCCTCCAGCGCCGGCCCACCGAACACATCCTCATCCGGTCCGCCTCCGGCCCCCTGGACACCGCCCGGGCCGACGAGGCGGCCCGCGAACTCACCCAGCGCATGCGGGCCCTGGACGAGGTACGCGAAGTGGAGGCACCCGTCCCCTCGAAGGACGGCACCGCCCTGCGGGTGAGCGTCGTCATGGAGGGCCCCGAGCTGGACGGCAGGAAGAACGTCGTCCCGCTCCTCGCCGAGACCGCCGAGGTGGCCGACGCGCACCCGGAGCTCGTCGTGGAGGAGACCGGCTCGCCGGCCATCAGCAAGGGCGTCAACGACCAGCGCGGCGACGACCTCGCGCTCTCCGAACGGCTCTCCCTGCCGGTCACGCTCGTCATCCTGCTGGCCGTCTTCGGCTCGGTGGTGATGGCCGGGGTGCCGCTGCTGCTCGCGCTCTCCTCGATCGCCGCGGCCATGGGCCTGTCCATGCTGGCCTCGCACCTGCTGCCCGACCCGGGCGTCGGCACCAACATGCTCCTGCTCATGGGCCTCGCGGTCGGCGTCGACTACACCCTCTTCTACCTCAAGCGCGAACGCGAGGAACGGGCCCGTGCGGGCGGCCGGCTCGGCCCCGAGGCACTGGTGGAACTCGCGTCGGCGACCGCCGGCCGGGCCGTGGTGGTCTCCGGCCTCGCGGTGATCGTCTGCACCGCGACCCTCTACCTCGCCACGGACGTCATCTTCTCCTCGCTGGCCACCGGCACCATCCTCGTCGTCGCCGTGGCCGTGCTCAGCTCGCTCACCGTGCTCCCCGCCCTGCTGGTCAAGCTGGGCCACCGCGCGGAACGCCGCGCCGCGCACAGGGCCGCCCGACGGGCGAAGCGCGGGGCGCCCGTCGCCGCGAAGCGCCCGAAGCCCGAGAACGGCCGCATGTTCACCGCCCTCCTGCGCCCCGCCCGGCGCCACCCCGTGGCCACCCTGTGCGCGTCCGTCCTGGTCATGCTCGCCGTCGCCGCGCCCGCCCTGGGCCTCAAGCTCGTCGACCCCGGCAAGGACACCTTCTCCCGCTCGATCCCCGCCATGCAGGTGTACGACCGGCTGACCGCCGCCTACCCCGAACTCCTCGTGAAGCACGAGGTGGTGACCCGTACGAGCCCCGGCCGGGCGCCCGAGGCGAGGGCGGCGCTGGCCGAACTCGGACGGCGCGCCCAGGCCGACCCGCTCTTCGCCCACACCGGGAAGCCCGTTCTCCGCACCTCCGCCGACGGCCGCGTCACCGTGCTCGAACTGGCCGTCCCGCACCCCGCGCCCTCCGACGAGGCCATCGCGTCCCTGGACCACCTCCGCGACCGCTACATCCCCGCCACCGTCGGCAGGCTGACCGGCGCCGACACGGCGGTCAGCGGTGACGTGGCACGCGGGCAGGACTACGTGCACCACGAACGCGGCAAGCTGCCGCTGGTGATCGGCTTCCTGCTGCTGTTCACGTTCGCCACGACCGCGGTCGCCTTCCGCTCGGCGGTCATCGGCCTGATCGGCGTCGTCCTCAACCTGCTCTCGGCCGCCGCCGCACTCGGCGCGCTCGTCCTGGTCTTCCAGGGCACCTGGGCCGAAGGGCTGCTGGACTTCGACTCGCTCGGCGCCATCGCCTCCCGCGTCCCGCTCTTCCTCTTCGTGCTGCTCTTCGGCCTCTCGATGGACTACCAGGTCTTCGTCGTCAGCCGGATCAAGGAGGCCTTGGACCACGGCATGACGGCCCGGGAAGCGGTGCTCGAAGGCATCGCCCGCTCGGCGAAGGTCGTCACGAGCGCCGCCCTCGTCATGGTCACGATCTTCGCGGCCTTCGTCTTCCTGCACCTCACGGAGATGAAGCAGATGGGCTTCTGCCTCGCGGTCGCCGTCCTCCTGGACGCCGTGGTGATCCGGATGATGATCCTGCCGTCGCTCCTGCTGCTCCTCGGCGACCGCGCCTGGCCCCGGTCCCGCCGCGCGACGGCGGCCACCGCGTCCGCCCCGGCCGTCCCCGTAGGCTGACGGACATGCTTCAACGGCCCCAACGCGGCGACCCGCTCTGGATCTGGGTGCTCCACGGCTGGGAGGCCCTGTCCTGGGGCCTCGTCGCCCTCGTCACCCTGGTCACGATGGCAGGCGGGTCGCCCGGGAGCCGGAAGCTCGGCATCCTCGGCCTGACGGTCCTCGTCGCCGCCTGTTACGCGTGGGTGCGGCTGCGCCCCGGCAGCCGGGTGCCCGGCCCGTACGGCTATCTGTCGGTGCTCGTCGTGGGGCTCGGGCTCCTCGCCTACCTGGGCGACGGGTTCGGCGCCCTCTACACCGTGGTGCTCGCCCAGTTCATCGTCTTCGTGGACAGCCCCCGGGGCGCCGTCCTCTTCGCGGGGCTCGGGGCGCTGGGGATCACGGTCGGCGGGAGCCTGCGGGAGGGCGGGCAGCCGGAGGTCTTCCTCCACAACACCGTCTCCTCGCTCCCCGTCTGGGCCGCCGCCGTCCTGATGGCCGTGCTCACCCCCCGGGCCCTGGCCCAGCGCGACGAACGGGCCGCACTCCGCGCCGAGTTGCAGAGCACCCAGCTCGAACTGGCCGAGAGCCAGCGGCGCCAGGGCGCGGCCGAGGAGCGCGAACGCCTCGCCCGGGAGATCCACGACACCCTCGCCCAGGGCTTCGCCTCGATCATCGTGCTCGCCGAGGCGGCCAGGTCCCAGCTCGCGGCGGATCCGGCGCGCAGCGCGCAGCAGTTGCAGTCCATCGAGCAGACGGCCCGGGAGAACCTGGCCGAGGCCCGCGTCCTCGTCGGGTCCGCCCCCAGCAGCGGCGTCGCCGCGGGCTCCGTCGCCGCGACGCTCCGCCGCACCCTGGACCGCTTCACCGAGGACACCGGCCTCACGGTCACCGCGGAACTCGCGGACATCGACTGCGACCAGCCGACCCGGGTCGCCCTGCTCCGCTGCACCCAGGAGTCCCTGGCCAACATACGCAAACACGCCGCCGCCACCACCGTGGGCGTCGTCCTGACCGCCCACCCCGGCGGCGCGGAGCTGGAGATCACCGACGACGGGCGCGGCTTCGTCGTGGCGGACTCCCGGGGCTTCGGCCTGGACGGCATGCGCCGGCGCCTCGCGGAGTTCGGCGGCGGGCTCACGGTCACCAGCTCGCTCGGCGACGGCACCCGCGTCCTCGCCACCATCCCGCTGCACGAGAGGCCCCAGGTGCCATGACGCCCACCCCCGCGCCCCTGCGCATCATCCTGGCCGACGACCACACCGTGATGCGTGCGGGGCTGGTCGCCCTGCTGGGCTCCGAGCCGACGCTCGACATCGTCGGCGAGGCGAGCGACGGCCGCGAGGCGGTCGCCCTGGCCGAACGCCTCCGCCCGGACGTCGCCCTGCTCGACCTGCGCATGCCGGTCCTCGACGGCGTGGGTGCCACCACGGAGATCGTCGCGGGTCCCGCACCGACCCGGGTGCTCATCCTCACCACGTACGACACCGACGCGGACATCGAACGCGGCGTGGAGGCGGGCGCCACCGGCTATCTGCTCAAGGACGCCACCCGCGAGCAGCTGGTGGACGCCATCCACGCGGCCTCACGCGGCGAGACGGTCCTCGCCCCGCGCGTCGCCCAGCGCCTGGTCGCCAAGATGCGCCGCCCGGCCCCGGTCGCCCTGACCGCCCGCGAGTCGGACGTCCTCGAAGCGGTCGCGGACGGCCTGTCCAACGCGGAGATCGGCCGCCGGCTGTTCATCGGCGAGGCCACGGTCAAGACCCACCTCCTGCGCATCTTCGCCAAGCTGGACGTCAACGACCGCACGCGCGCGGTGGTGGTGGCCCTGGACACGGGCCTGCTGAAGCGCCGCTGACGGCCTCTACAGCGCGTCCGGCCCCCGCTCGCCCGTGCGGACCCGCACCACCGTCTCCACGTGCTGCACCCACACCTTGCCGTCGCCGATGCGGTCCGTGCGGGCGGCCCGGACGACCGCGTCGACGGCGGCCTCCTCGTCCGCGTCGTCCACGACCGCCTCGATCCGCACCTTGGGCACCAGGTCCACGCGGTACTCGGCGCCCCGGTACACCTCGGTGTGCCCGTGCTGGCGGCCGTAACCGCCGGCCTCGGTGACGGTCAGGCCCTGGACACCGGCCTCCCGGAGCGCGGTCTTGACCTCGTCGAGGCGGTGGGGCCGTATGACGGCGGTGATGAGCTTCACGGAGTGGTCTTCCTGTCCCTCGGGAGCGACGCCGGCTGCGGGGCCGCGTGGCCCAGCGCGCCGTGATCGTAGGCGCTCTCCGCGTGCAGCGTCTGGTCGAGGCCCGTGACCTCCTCCTCGGCCGAGGCCCGCAGGCCCATCAGCCGGTCGATCGCCTTGCCGATCCCGTACGTCACGAGGAAGGTGTACGCCGCCACCGCGACCACGGCGACCGCCTGCTTCAGGAGCTGGGCCGCCCCGCCCCCGTACAGCAGGCCCTCCGGGCCCCCGGTCATCGTGGCGGTCGCGAACAGGCCGATGAGCAGGGTGCCGACGACGCCCCCGGCGAAGTGCACCCCGACGACGTCGAGCGCGTCGTCGTAGCCGAAGCGGAACTTCCACGCGACCGCGTACGAGCAGACGGCACCGGCCGCGAGCCCGACCGCCGCACCGCCCACCAGGGAGACCGTGCCGCAGGCCGGGGTGATCGCGACGAGCCCGGCGACCGCGCCCGAGGCGGCGCCGAAGGTGGTGGGGTGTCCGTCCCGCTTCTGCTCCACGAAGAGCCAGCCGAGCAGTCCGGTGCAGCCCGCGACGACCGTGTTGAGCATCGAGGCGGCGGCCAGCCCGTTCGCGGCGAGCGCGGAGCCGCCGTTGAAGCCGAGCCAGCCGAACCACAGGAGCCCCGCGCCGAGCATCACCATCGGCAGGTTGTGCGGGCGCATCGCGTCCTTCCGGAACCCGATGCGCGGCCCCACCACGAGCGCCAGCGCCAGTCCCGACGCGCCGGACGCGATCTCCACCACGAGCCCCCCGGCGAAGTCCAGCGCGCCCAGCGTGTCCTTGATCCAGCCGCCGGGCCCCCAGACCCAGTGCGCGACGGGCGCGTATACGAGCAGCGTCCACACCGGTACGAAGACGAGCCACGCGGCGAACTTCGTACGGTCCGCCACCGCACCGCTGATCAGCGCCGCCGTGATGATCGCGAAGGTGAGCTGGAAGGTCGTGAACAGCAGGGTCGGCACCCCGCCGGTCAGCGCGTCCGGCCCGATGTCCGCCAGACCCAGGTGGTGGAGGTCGCCGACGAGCCCGCCGAACGCGTCGTCGCCGAAGGCCAGCGCATAGCCCGCGACCAGCCAGACCACGGTGACCAGAGCGATCGAGACGAAGCTCATCATCAGCATGTTGAGGACGCTCTTCGTGCGGACCATGCCGCCGTAGAACAGCGCGAGGCCGGGGGTCATCAGCAGCACGAGGGCGGTGGCGGCGAGCAGCCAGGCGGTGTCGCCGCTGTCCAGGCCGGGCGCGGCCACGGTCACGGGGGTCACGGGGGAGTCCCTCCTCGGGGCGGGGAGCGGTGGGAGCGACTGCGAGCGTGACCGGCTCGCGTTTCGGCGAGGGACCCCGTGTGTTTCCGCCGTATTTCATTGCCCGGGTGTTGCCGGGATCTCACGGGCGCGGCGCGGCGGTGCGGGCCGCCCCGAGGGCCCGCGGGCCGGCCCCGAGCGTGTCAGCAGCCCCCCGTGAAGCGGGTGAGCCCGTACGCCGAGTCCAGCCGGTACGTCCCCGCCTTCCGCACGGTCAGCCGCGTCCACTCGCCGTCCTGCCGCAGGCAGGCCCCGCCCGCCCCCCGCACGCGGAGCCACGGCGAGTACGCGACCCGTACGGTCACCGAGCCGGCCCGCTCCATGCGCAGGACCATGTCCGCGTCGCCGCTGGTGGTGACCGTGGCGGGCGGGGGCGCGAGCGGGGTGGCCTCGCGGACCCGGTAGACGGTCCAGCCGTCGTCCTCCCATACCTGGTCCAGCCACGGCAACCCGCGCCTGATCAGGGCGGCTTCGGCCTCGGCGGGGCCGTCCGGCCGCCCGTGGTGCAGGACGACGAGGCCCACGGCCCAGTGGTCGAGCCAGGCGCGGTAGCGGTCCGGGGTGAGCTCGCCCTCGTAGAAGAGGCGCCCGCGCTCGACGTCCAGCTGGCGGTTCCAGCCCCGGGCCATGTTCACGTGCGGGGCGAGGACGGCGGCCTCGCGGTGGTTGCGCGCGGGGACGACCTCGACGCGGACCCGGTCGGCGCCCAGCCGGTCGAGCGCGGCGACGACGCCCCCGGTGTGGGACGCCCAGGCCGGCACGGGGGTGGCGACGCGGAGATCGGAAGCCGTCTTCTGGAAGAGCCAGACCCCGGTGATCACGAGGACGGCGGCCAGGAAACCCGTACGCGCCCGCGCCCCGGCGCGGACCGTGTCGAAGATCGCCGCGCACAGCAGGGGCACGGCGACCAGGCCGAGCAGCCGCTCGACGTTCGTACCGATGGGGGAGGCGACGAGGAACGTCAGCACCACGCCGACCGCGTACACCACGGCCCCGTACCGTGTCAGCCGCCACTCCCGCGTCCGGGGCGCCGCGAGCGCGAACACCGCGCAGACGAGGACCGGTATGCACAATCGGTCCGCGTGCATGGGCTGTTCGCCCTGGAACGGGAACAGCAGGGTCGTCGCGCCGACGACCGCGAAGAACGGGACCATCAGGACCGCGCCCGTGCGCCACCGCCGGTCCAGCAGGTACGCCGCCCCCACGACGACCAGGAAGAGCCCGGCCACCGGGCTCGCCATGGTGGCCAGCGCCCCCGCGATCGTGGCCACCACGGGCCGGTGGGCGTACCGGCAGGCGACGAGGCCGATGGCCACGCCGAGCGCGAAGGTCGTACGCCCCGACGCGACGTTGCACCACAGGGCGAACGCGCCGAGCAGCGCGGGCGGGAGCGGCCGGCGCAGGCCCGCGCGGGCGAAGAGGCGGGCCAGCAGCCAGGTGGCGGCGAGCCCGGAGACGACGGAGACCGTGCGGACACCGGCGTAGGCCATGACGTACGAGGAGAAGACGCTGTAGTTCGCGGTGTGCGTCCCCCCGTACCAGGAGAGGTTGTACGCCGATCCCGGGTGGCGCGCGGTGAACCCGGCCCAGGCGAGCTGCGCGGCGAGGTCACCGGCCCCGGTGGCCAGGAAGGCGGCCCACACGGCGTACAGCGGCAGCACGGCCGCGACGGAGATCAACGGGACACGGTGGACCCGCCACCAGGGGGGCCGCCCCGGCTCCCGATCGGAACTGTCCGTGTCCGCCCGTACGCCCTCATCGATCGCCACCCGGCACACCTTAGGGGGCGTTGCCCAGAGGGGTGTCCAGGGGCCTTCAAGAAGCTTCGAAACTTTCGAAATCGATGGTGTGAGAGATCGGGGGACTGCTTGCTTCCGCTCGAATTCGAGCCCGGCTACTGACGAGGAGGTGTCCAATGACCTGGGAGTTCACTCAACTCCCCTATCCCGAGGGGCAGTCGAAGGTTTCGCAACTCGTGCCGAAACTATTGACACCCCCAGAGGCCGGTCCAACACTGAGCGCCGTCGGCAGGCCCCCGCCGACGCCCACCTGCTCACGGGACCAGGAGGACATCCCCCATGCACGCAGCCCCCGCACATCCGACGAGCCGCACCAGAGCCCCCAGCGGAGTACGGCTGTTCATCCGCAGCGCCTTCGCCCTGGTGATCGCGGTCGTCGCGGCCATCGCCCTGCCCGGCACGGCCACCGCCGACACGACCGTCACCTCGAACCAGACGGGGACCAACAACGGCTACTACTACTCCTTCTGGACCGACAGCCCCGGCTCCGTCTCCATGAACCTGGGCTCCGGAGGCAGTTACGGAACGTCCTGGCGCAACACCGGAAACTTCGTCGCGGGCAAGGGCTGGAGCACCGGCGGCCGCCGCAGCGTGACGTACTCCGGCTCCTTCAACCCCTCGGGCAACGCCTATCTGGCCCTCTACGGCTGGTCGCAGAACCCGCTGGTGGAGTACTACATCGTCGACAACTGGGGCACCTACCGGCCCACCGGCACCTTCAAGGGCACGGTCACCAGTGACGGCGGCACGTACGACATCTACGAGACGACGCGCACCAACGCCCCTTCGATCGAGGGCAACAAGACGTTCAAGCAGTACTGGAGCGTCCGCCAGTCCAAGCGGACCGGGGGCACCATCACCACCGGCAACCACTTCGACGCCTGGGCCCAGCACGGGATGAACCTCGGCAGCTTCAACTACATGATCATGGCTACCGAGGGCTACCAGAGCAGCGGCAGCTCCAGCATCACGCTGGGCAGCACGTCCGGTGGCGGTGACACCGGCGGCGGCAACACCGGCGGCGGCAGCAACGGCTGCACCGCCACCCTCTCCGCGGGCGACAAGTGGAGCGACCGCTACAACCTCAACGTCGCGGTCTCCGGCTCCAGCAACTGGACCGTGACGATGAACGTCCCGTCCCCGGAGAAGATCCTCTCCACCTGGAACATCAGCGCGAGTTACCCCAGCGCCCAAGTGCTGACCGCCAAGCCCAACGGCAGCGGCAACAACTTCGGCGTCACCATCCAGACCAACGGCACCTGGACCTGGCCGTCGGTCTCCTGCACCACGGGCTGACCGTGCGGTGCGCTCCGGGGCGGCGGCGGGGGGGGGGGGGGGCCGGTCCGGAGCGCACCGGCCGTCCGCCCCCGATGCTAGGGCCTCCTCCGGGCCGTCACGGATTCATCACTTATGGAGAGCCTGCCTCCTCTTGCGGTGGAGCGTGCGTATACGGTCATGCCTCCATCAATCGCACCTTGGGGGGACGAATGAGCTGGGACAACAGCACCCAACAACCCTGGGGCCCGGCCCCGGAGAAGCCGGCCGGAGCGGCCTCGGGCCTGCCCGCCTGGGCGCGCAAGCGCGTCCTCGTCCCGGCGGCCGCCGGCCTGTTCGTCGCCGGAGCCGTCGCGGGGAGCGCGGGCGCCGGCGGCAGCGGTACGGAGAACGTCGGCAGCGTGACGCCCGCGCCCCTCGCGACGGTCACTGTGACGGCGTCGCCGAAGGCCGTCGCCGAGCCTCCCGCGCCGAAGGGCACGATCCGGCCGGCCGACGACGCCGGCGCGAAGGTGTCCGTGCCCGACTTCGTCGGCATGGGCCTCCAGTCCGCGCAGGACGCGGCCCAGGCCAAGGGCTTCTACGCGCTGACCTCGCACGACAGCGCGGGCCGGGACCGGATGCAGCTGCTCGACCGGAACTGGAAGGTCTGCTCCCAGAACGTGCCGGCCGGCACGTCGGTCTCGTCGACCACCACGTTGGACTTCGGCGCCGTGAAGACCGAGGAGAGCTGCCCGGCCGGGGACCGGAAGCCCCCGAAGACGGTGGGCGGACGGATGCCGGACCTCGCGGGCGCGTCGGTGAACACCGCGCGCGACGCGCTCGACCCCGGGACCTCGCTCACGGTGAAGGACGCCGCCGAGGGCCGCATGGTGCTGCTGGAGAGCAACTGGAAGGTCTGCACCCAGGTGCCGGCGGCGGGCGCGAAGCTGAACGGGCAGCCGGTGGAGATCACGGCCGTGAAGTTCGAGGAGAGCTGCCCGTAGGGGCGCCCCTCTCCCGGCTGCGTGGCCGTGGGCTCCCGTGCGGGAGCCCACGGCCCGGACTCCGGCCCGTCAGGAGGCGGGCATCTTCGTGACCAGGTCGATCCATGTCCGCGCTTCGGCCGCGAAGTCGACCCGCCCGATGTCGTGGTGGGCCGCGACCCAGCTCCCCGCCGGGGGCTTGTCCTCCCAGTCGTCCTGAGCGGGAGCGGCCCGGCGCAGATAGACCTCGCAGCCGACCCGGTTGGTGACGAAGCTCAGTTCCAGCTGGGAGGGCCGGTCGCCGGTGCCGACCCGGTCGGCGAGCAGGAAGGTCTGCGTCAGGTACAGCCCGTAATCGACCGTGGGGATCTGGCCGTCCGTGACCTCGCACGCGTCGCACAGGTAGCCCTCGGCGGCGAAGGCGTCGAAGACCGCCTCGTGCAGCGGGAGTGCGGCGACATGCACGAGGTCGTGGTCGCCGACGGCCTCGTCGTCCCCGACCCGCACCTTCGTGCCGAGTCCGAGGACTGCTCCGACGGCCTGTCCGGACACCTCCGTCACGGGGACGTCCCAGGGGAGCCGGTGCTCGAAGGGCACCCGTCGCTCCTCGCCCTTGGCGAGCTTGAAGTAGGCCGAGGCGCTGGGCCAGCAGATCGTCTCCTGGGCGTCGGCTCCCTC
This sequence comes from Streptomyces sp. SAS_281, assembly GCF_052542855.1. Lineage (NCBI taxonomy): Bacteria > Bacillati > Actinomycetota > Actinomycetes > Kitasatosporales > Streptomycetaceae > Streptomyces > Streptomyces sp. SAS_281. The sequence goes on along the minus strand of NZ_JBMNDO010000034.1, from coordinate 25,851 downwards.
GTAGGAGGGCTTCACCTCGGCGAACATCTTCAGCTCGACGCCGCGCAGTTCGACCTCGCGGTCGAGCGCGCGCACCAGGACCTCGCCCCGCAACGTCTCGCCGGGCCGTACGAAACCGGCCGCCACCTGTGTGTCGACCTCCAACGGCACAGAGCCGCCCCCGCCTATGCGCCGCAGGCGCTTGAACACCATGCCCGTAGGCTAAACGTCCCGTCTGTTCATGGCCATACACGAATCAGGCTGTTGCGCAGCGCTCCTGACGCGCCGTCAATTACTGCGCTCCAGCGCGTCGGCCCGCTCCGCCAGCCCGGCGGCCACCTCGTCCCAGTCCGGGCCGTGCAGCCACAAGCTCTGGGCCGCCTCCCGCAACAGGTCCGGTTCGTCCGGCCGCTGCAACAGCGCCAGCCGGTAGGCCAGGTTGCGGACCCACACGGGCAGACAGCCGTCCGCGATGTTCGGGCAGAGTTCGCGCAGCATGGCGAGGATGGCGTCCGCGTCGGCGAACGTGAGCTCCTCGACGAAGTAGTGCTCCCGGTGTTCGAGCCCGCACGCCGGGGTGGGCCGGTACTCGTCCCCGTACAGGCACCGCGCGTGCGCCGTCAGGGTCCTGTGCATGGCTGTCACCTCGTTGCGCGGCGGGAAGCGCTCGTCCCCCGGGAGCCGGCGCTGTCATCGTGGGGTGGACGGGATGCTCAATATCATGATGCAGCCGTTCTGGAGGCTGCTCCTGGACGATGCCGTCGCCACACCGGAATGTGCTGCTGTCACCAGGGCGGTCATACAGAGGAGGGTGGTGACCGCCAAAACCTTGTTCACTAGCCGTTTTTCCTTCCGCGTGGATCTTTCGAGCGGAGATTAGCAGAACGTAGGACGAGCAAACCGGCTATTATTACCGCAACATTCCTCTGGTATATGCCAGCGGCATTCCTCGGTTACGCCTCACGCTCTGCCGGGCGGCTTTCCTGGCGGTTATCAGATAAGTGTTCGAGCGCCTTTAGGTGGCGGTCGATGCGCTGCGCCTCGGCGGCATCCCGATGCTGATTCAACGCGAAAGCCCGCCGGAGCGAGGCCCGCGCGTCGCCGATATCGCCGGCCGCCAGCAGGACCTCCGCGAGCAGTGTCCGGGCGGCGGTCTCCTCCTCGACGTCGTCCGTGCGGGCGGCGATGGCCGCCGCCGTCCGGAGGCGGTCCGCCGCGACGGTCAGCCGGCCACCGGCGAAGTCGGCGCGACCGAGCCGGCGCAGCGCCTGGACTTCGTGGTGAGCTGCGCCGATGTCCTGCGCGATCCTCAGCGCTTCGAGGACGTGCCGGCCGGACTCCTCGACGTTTCCCAGCCGCCAGTGCGCCTCGCCGATCCCGACCAGGGTCTCGGCCTGGCTTTTGCGGTCGCCGAGCGCACGGAATTCCGTAAGCGTGGCCGCGAAGGCGGGGAGAGCGGCCGAAGGAGCACCCGATTCCATCAGTGACTCGGCCAGATTTCTGCGTACGGTCGCACAGTCGTACCGGCTTCCTTCGTTTTCCAGATACGCGAGAGATTCCTCGAACGAGCGACGGGCCGAGGCCACGTCTCCCGTCTGCATCTGTAATTCCCCGATGTTGTTGAGCGTCTGGGCTGCGGCGGTCCTGTCGGCGGCACTGCGGAATCCGTCGAGTGCCTTGAGGAAATGAGTGAGAGCGCGCTCGCGGTCCCCCAGGAAGAGCATGGTCACCGCGATATTGTTCCGGCTGCGCGCCTGCTCCCAGACATCGCCCGACAGTGAGGCGAGTGCGAACGACTTCTGGAGCAGGACCAGGGCGTTCCGGTTCTCGCCGAGATGCCAGTTCAACGTACCCAGGACGCGGAGCGCCGCGGCCTCGGCGGCCGGGTCGTCCCGGGCCCGCGCGAGCTCCAGAGCCCGCTCCCCGGCCGCGGCGGCCTCCGCGTAGTCACCGACACTCGCACCCGCCGCGCACAGGTCGACCAGCGCCAGACAGAGAGCCGACGCGTCATCGGCCCGCTCCCAGTGGGTGACGGCGTGCCCCAGAAGCTTTCTGGCGTCGTGCCAGTGGCATTCGCCTTGCAGGAAGCCCGCCAGGGCACCGGCGAGCCGGGCGGCCGGCCCGCCGTCCCCGGTGCGGCGGGCGGACTCCTCGACGGCCAGAAGATTTCCGCGCTCCGCGGCGAGCCAGGACCGTGCCGCGGCGGGGTCCGTCAGGAGCCGCGCGTCCACCGCCGGGGGCGGCACCGCCGGTTCCGGACGCACACGATGGGGGTAGGCCATCCGGTCCGCGGCCTCAGCCGTCGTGACATAGAAGCCCGTCAGGCGGTCCATGGCCCGGCGGCGCTCCTGCTCGCTGTCCTCCGAGACGGACAGACCGCAGGCGTATTCCTTGAGGAGATCGTGGTACCGATAGCGATCGGGCAGGGGCTCGCGGAGCAGATGGCACGCCACCAGTCCTTCGAGCAGCCGTTCCGCCGTGTCGTGGGGCAGATCGAGCAGTGCGGCCGCCGCCGGAGTGGTGAACTCGGGCCCGGGATGGAGCCCGAGGCGGCGGAACGCCGCCCGCTGCTGAGCAGTGAGATCCCGGTAGGAGAGGGCGAACGCGCGGACCATCTCCTGTTCCTGATCCGCACTGTGAATCTCCGCCAGTCGTTCGGGACTTCGGGCGAGACGCTCGGCCAAGACCTCCAATGTCCAGGAGGTACGGGCGCGGAACCTGTGCGCCACCAGCTCGATGGCGAGAGGAAGGCACCCGCACAGATCCACTATCCGAGCGACCTGGCCGGTGTCACGGGTCCGTGCCCTTCCCGCGAATCCGCGGAACAACTCGACGGCGTCCTCTTCCGGGAGGACGTCGAGCGGTACGGACAGCGCCTGCGGTATCCCGGTCAGATGGCGGCGGCTGGCGACGATCGTCAGGCACGACGATCCGCCCGGCAGCAGAGGGCGTACCTGTCCGGGGCCGGTGGCGTCGTCCAGAACGATGACCACGCGACGCCCGGCCAGCATGGTCCGCCACAGAGCCGTGCGCCCCTCCAACTCGGAGGGAATGGAGAAGGCCGGCGCGCCGAGCAGTCTCAGCAGGGTCGCCAGCGCCGCCCGGGCGGTGAGCGGTTCCTGGGCCGGGGAATGGCCGCGCAGATCGATGTAGAGCTGACCGTCCGGGTACGTGTCGGCGAGCAGATGGGCCGTGGCGACGGCCAAGGCCGTCTTACCGACCCCCGCCATGCCGCTGACCGCCTCCACGGTGACGACCGTCCCGCCTCGCGCACCCCTCTCGGTGATCATCGAGGTCAGCGCCCGCAACTCCGGCCGGCGCCCCACCAGCGACGGCTGCTGCGGCAGATTGCGGCGCGGCGGCACCTCGTGCGGGGGGCCGGCGGAGCCGGGTGCTGCGGACGGTTCAGCGGCAGGCAGGCCCGGGGCGGCGGCGGCAACGAGCGGCGCGGCGGTCCGCTTCGCGCCACCGCCTCCGTGAGCCAGTTCACGCGCGGGCACGCGGGCCAGGACACCTTGGTGAATCAGGTTCAGCTCGGCGCCGGGCGGGGCTCCGTACTCCGTCCTCAGCGACTGCCGCGCCCGCTGGTACACCCGCAGGGCCTCCGCGTACCTTCCGCTGCCGTAGCACGCCACCATCAGCTGTCCGAGCAGGGTCTCGTCGCCGGGGTGCCGGTCGACGAGGGCGGTCAGCTCCCCCACGTAGTCGCTGAAGCGCCCCAGCCGCAGCCCGGCAGCGATGCGCGAGGTGCCGGCACTCAGCCGCGACTCCATGAGCGTGCGTCGTACGGTCGCTGCCCAGAGCCCCGGCAGACCCGCCAGCGCCTCGCCCTGCCAGAGCTCCTCCGCGCGAGCCAGCAGTTCCACCGTGCGCGCGTCGTCGTCGCTCCGGTACGCCGTGTTGACCAGGTGCTGGAACTGCCGCAGGTCCACGGCATCGCGGCCCGCGCGCAGCGTGTAGGTGTGCGCCCTGCCCACGATCGCTGGTGCGTCCGGCCCGGTGCCGGCCACCCGCAACTGACGTCGGAGACGCGACACATAGGTGTACGCGTTCGCCCGGGCACGCTCGGGAGGGTCGCCGTCCCAGAGGCGGTCCATCAGCTCGCCGATCGCGACAGGACGGCCCGCGTCGAGAGCGAGCGCGGCCAGTAACAGGCGTTCCTTGTCCGATTTGAGCGTCAGCCAGTGGCCGTTCAGCCGCAGTCCCACTGGTCCGAGAAGCTGAAATTCCACCAGCGCCCCCGCCGGTCCGATGGATGGCTCACGAGCATGACACCGCGCGCCGAATACCGCCATACAGCCTTACCGGAATTGGCGTGAATCACTTCGCCCGTGATGGTCATTCGAACGCGCACCGGGGTAGAACGCGAATGGGGCAGGCAATTGGCATTGATCTACGGGGGTGGATGGATGAGCGATTCCAGCGCGGTCCCGGAAGGGCCTCACCGGAATGAGATCAGCGGCGAGGCGAGTCTGAGCGGACCCACCATCCAGGCCCGTGAAGTGCACGGTGGCATCCATCTCCACCCGGCCCCGGCGGCGCCGCGGCCCGCGCCGCCACGCCAGCTCCTGCCCGTGCCGGTGAACTTCACCAACCGGCGCAGCGACTTCGCGGCCCTGGGCGATCTCCACGGCAGCGGATCGCGGCTGATCGTCGTCAGCGGTCAGGCCGGCGTTGGCAAGACGACTCTGGTGTCCAAATGGCTGCGCTCGATGACCCCGGAATTCCCCGACGGACAGTTGTACGCGGATCTGCGCGGGCATTCGGAGGGCAAACCGGTGGGGCCCGGGGAGATCCTGACCCAGTTCCTCCGGGCCCTGGGGGTCGGCGCGCCGTCCACCGACGCCGCCGAACTGGCCGCCCTGTGGCGGACACTCACCAGCGACCGGCGGGTCGCGGTCATGCTGGACAACGCCTTCACCGCCGCCCAGGTCCGCCCGCTGCTGCTGGCCGGACCGGGGGGACTCGTGGTCGTCACCAGCAGGAGCCGGCTGACCGGGCTGCGCATGCAGGGCGCGGGCTTTCACCAGCTCGACGCGCTCGGCCCGGAGGACGGCGTCGCACTCCTCACCCGAGGGATCGGCGCGGACCGCGTGGCGGACGAGCCACTGTCGGCGCAACGCCTGGTGGACCTGTGTGCGGGCCTCCCGCTCGCTGTCTGTCTGGCGTCCGCGCGGCTCGCGACCCGGCCGCGCCAGTCGGTGGGTGCGTTCGTGGACGCCCTCGCGCGGAACAAGGGAGGCGGTCGGCTGGCCGCCCTCGAAGTGGAGGGGGAGACCTCGGTGCGCAAGGCTCTGGACGCGTCGTACGCGGTGCTGAGCGGGGGGAGCGCCCGCCTGTACAGGACCCTCGGCCTGCTCCCCGTACGCACCTTCGACGCGATGACCGCGGCCGCCTCGTGCGGCGAGTCGTTGGACTGGGCGGAGCGCGGTCTGGACGAACTGGTCGAGGCGAATCTCGTGGAGGATGTCGGCCCCGACAGCTGCCGCCTGCACGACCTCTTACGGATCCACGCACACGACCGCGCCATGGAGGACGAGACGAGCGCGGCCCGCGAAGAGGTGCTGCGCCGGTTCTGCGACTGGTGCCTGCACACCGCGTCGGCGGCGCAGACACGGCTGACACCGGTGCAGTTCACCCTCCCCAGGGTCTACGCGTACGAGCCCGAGCTGCCCCTGCCCTTCGAGGGTGACGTCGCGGCGCTCGACTGGCTCGACACCCACAGGACCCAGTTGCTGGACGCGGTCCGGCTTGCCGCCGGCAAGGGCTGGTACGACACGAGCTGGATGCTGGTGGACGCCCTGTGGCCCCTCTTCCTGCGCCTGCGCCACTACGCGGACTGGATCGAGGCACACGAGATCGGACTCGAAGCCGCCCGGCAGGCCGGCAACAGGACTGCCGAGCGCCAGATGCTCAATTCCGGCGCCATCGGACTGGGGGCCGCCGGCCACACGGAGCAGGCCCTCGTCTGGTACCGGGAGTCCCTCGACGCCGCGCGGGAAGCCGGTGACGTCCGGGACGAGGGCCAGGCGCTGCTGGGCCTCGGCACCTGTCATCGCGAGGCCGGACGGCCCGCCGACGCGGTGGCTCTCCTCAACCGGGCGATCTCCGTATGGGAGGGCTGCGGTTACCTGCGGGGTGCGGCCCTGGCCCGCATCATCCTCGGCGAGATCGCCCTCGTGGCCGGTGCCGCGGACCGGGCCGCCGGGTACTTCGAGCGGGCCCGTGAAACCCTGGTGGCGGTGAACGACCCCCATGATGCCGCGCGGGCCCTCGTCCTCCTGGGGCGCGCCCGGGCCCGAGCGGGATTCCCTGCGGAAGGCACGGCGAGGATGCGCGAAGCCCTGGCCGTGTTCACCGAGTCCGGGGCCCTGTTCTGGCAGGCGCGCTCCCTGGAGATGCTGGGGGAGAGCGCTGCGGAGCAGGGCGACCGGACGGGCGCGGGGCGGTACCTCTCGCGGGCCGTCGCGCTGTACGAGACCACCAGCCCCGCCGACGCGCTTCGGCTCGGCGGGGACGGGTGACCTGCGTGGCCGGGGGACCGGCTGCGGGCCCGGTCCCGAGAGGGTGGGGCCGAGGCTCAGCCGGTCGGTACGACGCGGGCGCCGGGCCATTCGCGTAAGGAACGTCCCGCCACCAGCCAGGCGTGTAGGCACGAGGGCAGCAACGACTGCTCCGCGGAGCTCCGGGCCCGCGACGGCACGAGAATCGCGCACCGGTCCGGACCACCGGCGACGACCCAGCCGCTCAGCCCTCCGCCCAGGGGCACCGCGGCGACGCCGCAGGCCGGGTGGGCCGCGACCAGGTCCGCCACCCGGCGCAGTGCGACGGCGACCGAGGACGCCCGGCTGCCCTGGAGCACGTCACCGCATTCCAGCAGGGAAGCGTCCGCGCAGGCATCCACATCCACGACCAGGTGCTCGTCGATGACCGATGTGCGGTGGGGGCGGCGGACAGGGGTCAGCCGCACGCTGTACGAGACCTGCGCGCACCGGGCGCGCAGCACGTCGGGAAAGGGGCTTGCCTCGACCACGACGAAGCGCTTCACGCCGGCGCCTCCCCACGGTCCGGCGCCCATGCCGCCGGTGGCACGGGTTCCGGCAACGGCACGGTCACCGGCTCGTGTGCGGGCTGGCCCATCCCCATGAGCCCGTACATCAGCCTGCGCGTGTTCCGGTTGAAGTGGCCCGGCTCCGAGGTGATGCGCGACCTGATCGACGCGTACTCCTCGTCCCGGTACTCCCTCGACACGTAGTCGAGCTGGTCCACGAGCGGATGGGTGGGAGACAGCCGCGGGGCATGGGCGGCGAGGGTCGCGGCCGGCGATGAGGGATTGATCTCCTGCTCGGGCGAAGCGGCCAGCAGGATCGGTGCACCGGTGAGCGTCCCGTACAGCGTCACCGAGCCGTGGTCCCCGATGATCCAGTCAGCCGCGATCAGAATGCTGCGCCAGTCCGCTTCGGGCGGCACGACCCCGATGCCGAGGTGCACGCACCGTGCCAGCCAGGACCTGACCTGGTAGGCCCCGTGCCCGGACCACACATTGGGGTGGACGAGCAGAGCCGTACGGTAGCGCGCCACCGGCAGCTCTCCGATCAGCCGCGGCAGCAGCGCGTCGAACCGGCCGAAGCAGGAGTGGGCGCCCCACGTCGAGACCGCGACGACGAGCTTCTGTCCATCGGCGAGCCCGAGCGCGCGGCGGTACGCGGCCCGAAGCGGCATGCTGGCGATGATGCGGTCGTACACGGGGTCACCGAGCACATGCGCCACGGGAACGGCCTCTGGGCAGCTGTGCGCCAGTTCGCGCAGCTCGGAGTGGTGCGGCACACCGACGGCGGCCGGCAGCCGCCCACCAGGCAGGAGGTCCTGCCTGCGCAGCCCCGCCACCCCCGAGTTCGCTCCCTCGCGAACCCTCTTCAGGTAGTTGGCCCCGTGGGACAACGTGATCAGCGGCGCGTCCACGTGCTCCACCCCCCGCGGCCCTGCGGCGAGGGCGAGATCGAAGCTCATGCGCGTGGCCTGGTCCCACGGCAGAACCACTCCGCCGAGCCGGGCGAGGAAGGCGGGCACGTCGTCACCGAAGGCGTGCGGCGGTGCGGTGAAGAAGATCTGGAGCCGGAAGTCCGCTTCCAGCAGCGAGAGGACATCGAGCAGGCGCTTCCCGTACGTCACGGTGTGGATCACCGCCAGCACCCGCTTGCGCCCCACCAGAGTCAGCCACTGCCGCGACTCGGTCCCCTGTCCGTCGACCGTGTCCGGTTCGAACCTGCTCGCCGTGGCCGCGCTGGCTCCGTTCGTGTTGGTTCCGGTCGTACTCAACGCCGACACTGAGTCCCCCTGTTGGTCGATCACCGAGTGCAACGAACTGCTTCCGGTGACGGGATGCCCGGCGAGGGGGACCAAAGGCTCGACGGCGCCTTGCCAGAACCTTGCGGCATGCTGCCGGGCGCAGCCGACGGCTGCCGCGGGAAGGGGAACGCGTGGCCGGACGCTATCGATCCTCTTCGCGTTCCGGCATGTTGAAAGTGAGGCTGGAGAAGTCCCGGCCCTGGAGTACCGGGCCGTTCTGGGTACCCCCGCTGATGGTGTTGTCCACGTCGCCGCCGGCAACGCGTTGCGCGTCCTGCCACCACACGTCGAGCAGTGCGCGGAACTCGCCGTCCAGGGCGGCCCGTACACCGAGTGCGGTCGCGAGGGCCTGCGCACGCACGGGGTCGGCCGGATCGCCCTCCAGGGCCGTGAGCTCCGCCTCGCCGGAGCCTACGGCGGGCTCCTCCTCCGACCGCCGCAGGAACGGGCGCCGCACCAACGAGGTGAGGCCCTGCCACGCCTGGCGGCCGGCATCACCGCCGACACTGCCGGCCATGGCCGTGAGGGCCGCTGCTGTGATCGGATCCATGCCGGGCTCCCCCTGGGTCGCTGGCTACGATCACAGCGTAGGGCGGGGGCAGAGGGTTACGCAGGGGTTCGGGCACGGCAGGGCATACGCGACGGAAGGCGCGAGAAGCGGATGCCTGCGGTCGAGCGGCTGTGAAAAGAGTGGACGCTCCGCATCGGGGACGCATTCACGGTGTTCTTCGAGGAGTCCCATCCCTTCGACCGGATCCGGGTCTCGGAGAACGTCGCCACGTTCCGCTCGGCACTGGGGATCGAGACTGCGGTGGATACCGCGATGACCCGCGTCGGTGGGTGGGGGAGACGGGGTGACGGCGGGGCGCCCCGACGTGCGCCCGTGCGGTCCCGTGCCGCTCAGTCCTCGGGCTGCGCTTCCGCCGCTTCCGCCGCGCGGCGGTACTCGGCGTTGATGCGCTGCGCCTCTTCCAGCTGGTCCTCCAGGACGACGATGCGGCAGGCGGCCTCGATGGGCGTGCCCTGGTCGACCAGTTCGCGGGCGCGGGCGGCGATACGCAGTTGGTAGCGGGAGTAGCGGCGGTGGCCGCCTTCCGAACGCAGCGGGGTGATCAGACGGGCTTCGCCGATGGCGCGGAGGAAACCTTGGCTCGTGCCGAGCATCTCGGCGGCCCGGCCCATCGTGTAGGCGGGGTAGTCGTCGTCGTCAAGACGGCCGTACGAGTCGTCTGCTGTCACTTGCACCTCTCTTGTGGAACGCGTTGAGGGGCCTTGGTGCCACTTGGCACCAAGGCCCCGAAGGAACTACTACACCACCTGCCGGTCCGGACTCGGCACCGGCCTTCTTTATCCGCAGCTCCGACCTGGCCGCTGTCGGGAGCGCGGGGATCGCGGTTGCGTGACCGGAGACCACCTCACTATCGATGTCCTGCGGTACCCGGGCGGGCTGAAGGCTTCCTCCCGGGCGATCCTGATGGCGCGGCTCCTCCGTTCTTCTCTCGGGATCAACTGCTGACCAGCGGGCACTGCGTACTGCGTTCACGGACGCCGTGACTGTCATGTCAGCGGCCCCGCTCCGGCGGCCCCTTGCCTGCGGGCCACCCGGTCCGGCCGTCAGTCCCGTCGCCGTCCTGCAACAGCCCTGGCTTCGGAACTCCACCGCCGCACCGTCCTGCGACTACGTCCACCACCGGCAGTCCGTCTCTGCCGGGTATCGCTGTCTCTCTGGGTTACGAGAGAAACCCTAACCACGTCAGCGAGCAATGTCTACTGTGGTCATCATAGATTTTCGGATTCACTCGGAGGAGGTAGTCGACCGCTCCGGAGGAGTCGGCCGCCCCGCCACCCACCGGCTTGTCCGAGGGCCCGGGGGACGCCGGGCCGGCCCGTGCATAAGATCGGCTCTCATGTCGAAGCCTGACGAGCTGCTCGTTGACGTCGCCACGCTGGTGGAGTCCGGGCACAGCAACCAGATGTCCCTCACCGTGGTCGCCGGTGGTGCCGTCATCACCGGCCGGCTGGCGCCCGAAGCCGTGTGGCGGCAAAGGGTGTCGGAGGTCCTGACGGACTCCGCCCGGCTGGGCGAGTTCTCCGCCGTGTTCACCGCTACGCCCCCGAGGGAGGGTCCGCCCGCGTATCTGCACTTCCATATGGCGCGGATCCTCCAGGGAACGGTGGGGATCCCGGAGACGGGCGGGATGTACCGCGTCGCGATCGCGGACGTCAGCGCCTGGACCATGGGCGACTTCACGTACTCCGAGCACTGACGTTCCCACCGGGTACGCGGAAGGGCCCGACCGGCACATTGCCGATCGGGCCCTTCCGCCTGCTCAGGTCGCGGTCCGCGCCACCCGCCGGGCAGCAGGCGGTCAGACGGCCACCGGGGTGCCGAGCATCGCGGAGGCGTGCTGCAACGGGCTGAGGGCCGGGGCGGGCGCGGCGGCCCGGGAAGCGCTGCGGCAGGTGAAGCCGAGCTTGGTCATCGCCCGGAGGACTTCGTCGGCGCTGAAGTCGCGGCGGTCCTGGCGGGTGACGACCTCACCGACCTGCTTGACGGGGTAGACGCGGCGGCCGATGGTCACGGAGTCTCCGACGATCTCCTCGGGCTTGACGCCCTTCATGGAGTCCAGGACACCGCTCTTGGTGAGCTCGAACGGGAAGCGGGCGATGACACAGCGCACGATGCCTCACAGGGAGAGAAAGGGGGATGGTTCCGCGGGGGAGACGGTTCAGAGGGCCGCGGCGAGGGCGGGGGGCCGCCGGTGCGTGGTCCCGCCGGCCGTCATCGCGGCCGGTGGATGCGGCTCCCGGTCGCCGAGGAGGTCACGCAGCTGCACCCGGTCGGAGTAGCCGGGCCCGTCGCGGACGACGGCGAGCTGGGCCCGGGTGACGAGGCCGGTGGGCAGGCCGTCGTTGTCGCAGACCCTCAGGCGGCCGGTCCTGGCACTGGTCATGACGGACAGGGCCACCTCCACGGTCATGTCGTCGCAGACCTGCGGCCCGGCGGCGTCCATGGCATCGAGCACCGCCTCGGCGACGGGGTCGGTGTTCGCCGGGTCGGGCTGGTTCTGGACCGATGTCACAACGTGCCTCCTGCGGAGATGGGCCGGCCTTCGGATCGGGCGGTGCTCAGGCCGCCGCGTTCCTGACGGACTGCCGCCCGCTCCCGCGCCGGGACCCCGCGCCCGGGTTGCGCCGGCCGGTGGGGGACGCGCCGCGCTTGCGCCGCTCGGGCGCCGGCGTCGTGATCGTCACGGGGATGCCGGAGGGGGTCCGGGCGCCGGTGATCCGGCTGAGCGCCGCCTCGCCGGAGCGGACCTGGGTGGTCCGGGGCGTGATGCCGGCGGCCGCCATGAGGCGGTTCATCTCGCGGCGCTGGTCGGTGGTGACCAGGGTGACGACGCTGCCGGACTCGCCGGCCCGCGCGGTGCGGCCGCCCCGGTGCAGGTAGTCCTTGTGGTCGGTCGGCGGATCGACGTTGACGACGAGGTCCAGGTTGTCGACGTGGATCCCGCGCGCCGCGACGTTCGTCGCCACCAGGACCGTGACGTGCCCGGTCTTGAACTGGGCGAGGGTGCGCGTGCGCTGCGGCTGCGACTTCCCGCCGTGCAGCGCGGCGGCGCGGACCCCGCTGGCGAGAAGGTGCTGGGTGAGGCGGTCCACCGCGTGCTTGGTGTCCAGGAACATGATCACCCGGCCCTCGCGCGCCGCGATCTCCGTCGTCAGCCGGTGCTTGTCGGCACCGTGCACGTGCAGGACGTGATGCTCCATCGTGGTGACCGCACCCCGGGAGGGGTCCACGGAGTGGACGACGGGGTCGGTGAGGTACCGCCGGACCAGCAGGTCGACGTTACGGTCCAGAGTCGCGGAGAAGAGCATGCGCTGGCCCCCGGGGCGGACCTGGTCCAGGAGCGCGGTGACCTGCGGCATGAACCCCATGTCGGCCATCTGGTCGGCCTCGTCCAGGACGGTGATCGCGACCCGGTCCAGCCGGCAGTCACCGCGTTCGATCAGGTCCTTGAGGCGGCCGGGGGTGGCCACGACGACCTCGGTACCGCCCCGCAGCGCGTGGGCCTGCCGGCCGATCGACATCCCGCCGACCACGGTGGCCAGCCGCAGCTTCGCGGCGCGGGCGTACGGGGTCAGGGCGTCGGTGACCTGCTGAGCGAGCTCCCGGGTGGGAACGAGGACCAGGGCCAGCGGCTGGCGGGGCTCGGCGCGCTGACCGGCGGTGCGGGCCAGCAGGGCCAGGCCGAAGGCGAGCGTCTTGCCGGAGCCGGTCCGGCCGCGGCCGAGGACGTCGCGGCCGGCCAGGGAGTTCGGCAGTGTCGCCCCCTGGATCGGGAACGGAGTGGTCACGCCCTGCGCGGTGAGGGCGGACAGCAGGCTCTGGGGCAGGTCGAGGCTGCTGAACAGCTCGACCGCGGGCAGCGGCGGGGTGACCGTCCGGGGAAGGGCGAACTCTCCCTGCACGGGGGCGGGCCGCCGGCCACCCGAACGGCTCGGGGCCGACGAGCCGGAGCGGCGGGGCCGGACCGGGCCGGCGGTGGGGTGGCCTCCGCGTCCGTCACCTCGGAGGGCGGTGCGGGAGGACCGGCTGTTCGTGCGCGTGGGGTTCATGCTGAACCTTCCTTGATACGGCACGCATCAAGGAATTCCGCAGCGAAGGAACGGCGTGGGGAATCACAGGAACGGACCGAATGAAATGCGGACGCGCGGCCTGCGGAATTCCGCGCCGGCGTGAGCGAAAAATGAGGGGTGGTGCACGGGACGGAATTCGGAAAAGCAAGTGGCTGGGGCCCGCACCCCGAGGGATGCGGGCCCCAGCTGCACGTACGCGTCAGGCGGAGACGATGTTCTCGGCCGTCGGGCCCTTCTGGCCCTGAGCGATGTCGAAGGACACCTTCTGGCCCTCCTGCAGCTCGCGGAAGCCCTGGGCGGCGATGTTCGAGAAGTGGGCGAAGACGTCAGCGCCGCCACCGTCCTGCTCGATGAAGCCGAAACCCTTTTCCGCGTTGAACCACTTCACGGTGCCAGTAGCCATGTCAATCTCCTTTGGGCAGTACACCGGAATCCGCACTTTACGGACCCCGTGTCGCCGCGATGATGCCCTGCCCGGAAATGACCGGAAATACGAAGCGCCCCTCTGCGGCCTACGACCGCCTGAGGCGCCTGAAGTTTTTGGGTACCAAAACTGCAACTGCCTTCGACAGTAGCACGCCAAGGAGAATTATGTGCGTACGTGAATTTCCCGCATACGCCGCAACAAAAACCCTCCGGGGATGGACCGCTAAATTCTGAGACGGCCGGCAGAGATATTCGGTGCCCCCGGGCCGCGCGCGTCCGCCCGGCGGCACCCGACGCCCGCGGACGCCGGGGCGTCGAAAGGCGTGGCGCGCGGGCCCGACAGGACCGGGTAACGTCTTCGGCATGTTCTTCCAGGCGCCGGTTCCCGGCTGAGAGTGTGACGGGCCCCGCTGACGCCCTTCGGCACTGCCCCGTCCCCCAGCGTGAATCCGTAGAACCCTTCACCACACCACCGGAGAACCCGTGACCGACAGCAAGAACATCAACAACCCCGTGGGCCAGGGCGGCGGCCAGCGCAAGAAGCTGTCCCGCGCCGAACGGCAGAACAACGGTCCGCACCGCAACCTCGACCGCCAGGGTGCCGCCGACCGCAAGGCGGAGCTGGTGCGCAAGATGCGCGAGAAGACGCGGGCGACGGGGAGCACGGGACAGACGGACGACGACGCCCGGAGCTGACGTACCGCACCCGCCGGGGCACGGCCCGACGGCCGCCGGGCCCCGACGGCCACTGGGCCCCGGTGGTGTGGCGGCCCGGTGGTGTGATGGCTCTGGTGGTGTGGCGGCCCGGCGGTGCGATGGCTCTGGCGGTGTGGCGGGCCCGGCGGTGCGATGGCTCCGGCGGTGCGTCGGCCTGGCGGTTGTGCGGCCCCGGCCGGTCACGCGGCCGGCGGCCCGGCGGTGCGATGGCTCCGGCGGTGCGTCGGCCTGGCGGTGTGGCGGCCCCGGCGGTGCGGCGGCCCCGGCGGTGTGGCGGCCCCGGCCGGTCACGCGGCCCCGGCCGGTCACGCGGCCCCGGCAGGTCGCGCGGCGCCTTTCGCCCGCGGCCGGAGCCGTGTCGCTCAGGCGGATTCGAGGATCGGACGGATCTCGACGGTCTCCGGGGTGGGGAGACTCCTGGCCAGTTCGACGGCCTCCTCGCGGTCGGCCACATCGACGACGAACCAGCCGCCGAGGGTCTCCTCACCGGTGTGCGCGGGCCCGTCGGTGACCGTCGTCGTCCCGTCGGCCGTCGTGCGAACCGTCGCGGGGAGCGTGCGCTCGGTCTCCAGGGCGTCGCCGCCGACGAGCTTCCCGGCCGCCGCCAGAGTGCCGATCCAGCCCTCGTACTCCTTGCGGTAGGCGTCCCGGTCGGCCTGGATCCGGCGGCGTGACTCGTCCGTCTCGAAGATCACGAGTGCGTACTTCATGGTTGTTCCCTTCCGGCCCGCAGGCATGCGGCCAGTACTGAAGCTGGTTGAGAGGTGCCTGAGGGGTGCCCGGGGCCCGGGCACCGGCCGAGGACCGCACCCCCGCACAGGAGCGCGGTCCTCCATACGGACATACGGACGGTTACGAGGCCCAGCCGCCGTACGGCACGGTGATGAGCTCCATGGCGTGACCCGCCGGATCCATGAAGTACACGCCGCGGCCGCCGTCGTTGTGATTGACCGTGCCCGGCTGCTTCCGCCGGGGGTCGGCGTAGTGCTCGATGCCGCGCGCTCTGATCTGCGCGTACGCCGCGTCGAACTCCTCCTCGGAGATCAGGAAGGCGTAGTGCTGCGGCGTGATGCTGTCCACCGGGACGGTGGCGAAGTCCAGTGTGACGCCGTTACTCAGGCCGACCGCGATGAACGGACCCCACTCGGCGGTGATCTCCAGGCTGAGCAGGTTCGCGAAGAACTCCGCGGATTCCCGGTTGTTCCGGGCGTGGACGATCGTGTGATTCAACTCGACTGACAAGGAATGCCTCCGAAGGCATGTCCCGACACCTCCATGTCTCACCCAGCCGGTGACCGACACGCGATGTTGCCGTAGACCGTATGCCTATCTGGCGGATGGATCAAGGAAGTTGATGTGCGCCGCGGCCGGACCGGCGAACGAGCCGCGACTCCCGCCCCTGTGCGAGGGCTGCCTCCGGCGGCAGCGTCTCCCCCTGCGTGAAGGCGCCCGTGAAGACGTCGCCCCCAGCGCGACGGTCGCCGCGGCGGAGGTGCGGTCGACGTCCAGCCGCTCCGCGGCCGGGAGGGCGCGCCCGTGGCGCCGCGAAGAAGCGCCGCGATCCCGGGGCCGCCGGACGGGGGCCGACTCCGGTCAGGAATCGAGAAGCTCCGCCTGCGGCACGGCCCCTAGCGTGAGGGGCATGGCAACCACCGCTTCCACCGCAGCCGTCACGTCCCTCGCGTCCGTCACCCTTGAGGTGGCCGACCTCGAGGCCGCTCGCCACTTCTACAGCGCCTTCGGCGTGGACACGTACGTAACCCTCCGGGCGTCCGAGGCGCACTCCACCGGATTCCGCGGCTTCACCCTGGCGCTCACCGTGGCCCGTCCGGCCATCGTGGACGGCTTCCTCGGCGCCGCCGTAGACGCCGGCGCCACCGTCCTGAAGCCCGCCGCGAAGTCGCTGTGGGGCTACAGCGGCGTCGTCCAGGCACCCGACGGGACGATCTGGAAGATCGCGACCTCTGAGAAGAAGGACACCGGTCCCGACACCCGCGAGATCGACCAGGTCGTCCTGCTGATCGGCGTCGAGGACGTGAAGGCCACCAAGCAGTTCTACGTCGGCCGGGGCCTGACCGCGGCCAAGAGCTTCGGCGGCAAGTACGCCGAGTTCGCCGCCGGACCGGCCGGCCCCGTCAAGCTCGCCCTGTACAAGCGCCGCGCCCTGGCGAAGGACCTCGGCGTCCCCGTCGACGGCACCGGCTCGCACCGCGTCGTCCTCGGCGGCACCGCCGACGCCTTCACCGACCCGGACGGGTTCACCTGGGAGCCCGCCGCCTAGCGCGACCCCCGCGCGTACGGGTCAGAAGGGTGGCACGAGATCGCCGCGGCCATCGCTGTGCGGCCCCCAGCTGCAGGGCTCTTCCGGAAGAGGCTCAGGATCGGGGACGTCGTGGCCCCATGCTTCGAGTGCTCTCCGGGCAACCCGCCGGTTGGGCGCGTCTGCGCTGACGTCCAGGACGGCGCGCGCGGCCACGGCGAGGTGATCGCGGTGGTCGGCGAGCGTGGGGTGCTCGGCGAGGACGAGCGCGGCGATCACGGCGGCTTCGCGCACGTCCTCGTGGCTGTCCCGCAGGAAGGGTGCGACCGCCCGACAGAGCATCGGGCGCAGGTCCCGGAAGCACGCCACGGTGGTCCCGGGACCGAGGAAGCCGGGGAAGGACTGCTCCGTGCGACCCGCCATCTCGTCGGAGGCGTTGTACGCCATGGAAGCCAACCAGCTCAACAGGGCCGCGCGGACGGGCACGTTGCGGTAGGGCCGCGGGGTCGTAGCCGCCGGGTGGGTGAGGATGCCGGCGACGTACAGGGCGACGGGGCCGGTGGCTTCGTAGACGGTGTTCTGGTGGCCGACCGTCTCCCCCAGCTCCGACAAGGCGCTGACCTGGGCCTCGGGGTCGGGTGTCAACAGCCGTGCCAGGACTCTGGGAAGGCCCTCACCGTTACCGAAAGCCGTCTGGAGCGAACCCCAGTCGGTCTCCGCCAGCACTGCCTGGTGCGGCGGCAACTCGGGCCCACGGGGCGCGCCGGCCTGGGAACGGCTGTGGTTCACCGGCACAACCTAGCGCGGATCCGATGGAGCGGGTGACGAGAGCCGAACTCGGACTCCGAGCTGGGGAATCAGCGGTTCTTGGGCAGTCGAAGTGGATCTGGCCTGCGTGTTCGTCCGGACGCGCGTGGTCGGTGCGGTCTCCGGGCGCCGCACGCGACCACTGTTGTCCGCTCCGAAGGGCACGGATGGGGCACGGTCGCGGGGGGTTGAGCAGTCGGCCGGGGCGCCGGACAGCACGCGGCACGTCGACCACTACGACGCCCGAGCGCGACCCGCCCGGGCGTCGTTGCACGTGCCGCGCGACCGGCGATCGCTAGGCGTCGCGGCGTAGCGTGAACCAGGAGGTCGGCACCGAGTTGGTGCCCGGTGTGACGTCGAGCAGCTCCCAGCCGGAGAACCTGGCGCGGAGCTCGTCGGCGGTGACGCCCGCCGCCCACGACGTGATCTCGGTGGTCGAGCTGCCGAGCGGCTCGGGGCCGTACCCGAACATCAGTAGACGTGCTCCCGGAGCGGCGCGGTGGGTGAGCCCGGCGGCGTAGGCGTCGCGGCGATGCAGCGGGACCCCGCAGTAGCAGCTCAGGTCGAAGAACAGGTCGAAGGGGCCCGGCACGTCCAGCTCGTCGAGGCGGGTGGCGTCTCCGTGCAGCAGCCGCACCGCCACCCCTGCCCCCGCAGCCTTCTCCCTGGCCCGGTCGACGGCGCGATCGATCAGGTCGACGGCTGTCACCTCCCAGCCGTGCCGTGCGAGGTAGATGGCGTTGGTCCCCGTGCCGCAGCCGAGTTCGAGAGCACGGCCGGCCGCCGGCGCGCCGTGCTCCTCCACCAGGGCGACCAGCTCGGGCGGCGTCACGCCGGTGTCCCACGGTGCCTTGCCGGCGCGGTAGTAGCCATCCAGTGCCCGGTGGACGGACTCCTCCTCGGCGTCTTGCTGCGCCGAGGCCAGGTCCGGTGCCGGCCCCTGGGGGGCGTTGGACAGGTCCATCGTCTCCTCCAAGAAATTAGAGTCGAACTCTAGTGATGAACTCTAGAGATAGACTCGCGCCATGGACGATGTCAAGCGGCCGGACAAGCGGGCCGAGCGCTCACGCCGCACGCGTGAAAAGGTCGTCGAGGCGGCTCGCGAGCTGTTCGTTGCGCAGGGTTACGGGGTGACGAGCCTGCAGGAGGTCGCGGACCGGGCGGGTGTGGCCGTTCAGACGGTCTACTTCGTCTTTCGCAACAAGCGCACGCTCTTCAAGGAGGTGGTCGACGCGTCCATTGCCGGGGACTCCGAGCCGGTCGCGACCATGGAGCGTGAGTGGTTCCGCGCCGCGTGCGCCGAGCCCACCGCGGTCGGCCAGCTGCGCGCGCACGTCCACGGCACCCGCGAGATCCTCGGCCGGGTCGCCCCGATCATGCCGCTGATCGAGACCGCCGCGGCCACCGACCCCGAGATCGCTGCGCAGTGGCCGGACGGCCCCGACCCGCGTTACACCGTGCAGTACGCCGCGGCCGAAGCCCTGGCCGGCAAGCCCGACACCCGTCCTGACCTCTCCACCGAGACGGCGGCGGACCTGCTGTTCGGCCTGCTCAGCCCGCAGCTCTACCTGATCTTCGTCCGCGACCGCGGGTGGTCCCCGGACAGGTGGGAAGACTGGGCCCGTGCGGCCTTGACCTCACAACTCTGCGCCGACCCCGGCTGAGCGGACGGACGGCACGGTGGTCGGGTCCACGATCTGCTGGACGGTCCGGCTCCCGTGTCGTACCGCTGCTGGGCGAGGCCGGCGGTGAGCGTCGTGGGCCTGCGTCCGCCGACCCGGCCGCGGGCGGAGGCCAGGCCCTCCACCGCCTTGGCCGCGATCAGCTCGCAGCGCAACTCGACAAGGACCGACAGCATGCCGAAGTACCCCGGCCCCTGAGGACCCGGTGCGGGGCCACGCTCAAGAGCACGATGGCCCGCGCCGGTTGGAGACCTCGTGCGGATCTGGTCCGGGATTCCTGAACTGGTCCTGACACCAAAGGGGCCCGAGCCACTGGCTTGGGGCTTTCCTCACGGAGCGGGTGACGAGGATCGAACTCGCGCTCTGAGCTTGGGAATCAACGGCGCTCGGGTAGCCAGAGGAGCCGTGAAGTGCGGCTTTGCAGCAGGCAGGCGGATGGTCCCCTGCCTCTGAGAGCCGTATCTGACCGCTGTTGTCCGCTCTGCTGGGCACGGACGGGGCACGCGCGGGGAGGATGGGCGCCACCTCCGGAGACGCCGGCGTCTGCAGTATGGGCCACAGGCCGACGGAAGAGCCCGGCCAAAGTACTGGGCCTGCTGCCGTTCCGCCGTGCAACACGGCGGAACGGCTGATGGCCGGGATGCAGGGCCAGGTGTCGTGGAGTTCCTCGGGCGGGTGGGACGGAAGCGCCGTCGGGGCACGTTGACTACCGATGAGGGCGACCAAGGCGTGAGCGCCGTCGATGCCGGGGGATGGCTCCGATGTAGGTGACCGCGTTCAGTCCGGACCGGGGCGGGGAAGAGGCCCGGCTCGGAGGCGTGGAGTGTGGAGCGGCGGCGATGGTGGTGGAAGCGTCGACCGGCTGCAGGCGGGTTCCGGACAGGCCCAGCTGTGGTGTGTGCAGAGGCAGGTGAGGTGGCAGGGGCGCGGGGGAGGAGTAATCGGCGTGACGGCAGCCGCAACTGCTGAATAAGGGCTGTGTACCAGGCGAACCACGTGAGCTTTCGTGTCACAGCGGCAGGTTGGGCGAGCGCGGAAACGGCTGACCGACAACGCTCCGCCGGGATGTACTTCTGGGAAGGTGGGAATCGGATTGCGCACCCACGGCACGCCGTCGGGCGCACGCCCCGCCGTTCGGAAAGGCCGCAGGAAGGCTGAGCCCCGGCCCCGCGGCAGGCAATCGCACTGAAGCACCGGATCGCGCAGACAGTACCGACCTCACCAACAGGAGGCACACTTATGCACGTCCGCACGTCATATCTGTCGAGCAGACCCGTCCGGGCCGTGATGCTCGTACTGGGCATGGTGGCCGCCCTTCTGGCCGCAGCTCTTCCCGCAGCCGGCCCGGCCCACGCCGCCGTACCCGACCGCTGGGGCTTCGCGTACCTCGACAACGCGACTCCGCCCCCCGGTTACGTGCCTGACTCATCGCGGCAGTGGGGGAGTTGGACCTCACCGTCCGCCAACCCCGTCAAGGTCGACCAGATCGGCCTCGGTTCATACGTGGTCCACTTCCCGCTGATCGGCGGACCGGGCGGCATCGCCCACACCACCGCGGTGAACAGTGCTGCCCACTGGTGCCAGATCGCCGACTGGAAGACCGTGGGCTCCGGCCAGGACGTATACGTCAACTGCTACCTCCCCAGCGGCGCACCGGACAACTCCACCTTCACGGTCCTCTACACGAGCAGCAGCGGCTTGCCCGCCACGCCCTCCGGCTCGTACGGCTACCTGAACTCGGACAGCAGCGGCACCGTACTCACCCAGTACAACTCCACGGGGGCCACCAACGCGGTGAGCAAGGGATCGACGGGCATCTGGAAGGCGTGGCTTCCGGCCCTCGGGCTGTCCGGCTACGCGGGCGATCTTCAGGTCACCGCTGTCGATCCGAGGCAGGGAGCGCGGTGCAAGGTGTCCGACTGGACACCGGGGTCGGCGGGCCAGACCGTGATCGTTGCCTGCTACGACGCGTCCAGCAAGCCGTACGACACCGAGTGGACTTTGAGTTACTCCTATCTCCGAGCGGTGCACGGGCCGGCCTTTCCGCCGAAGTCCTTCGGATATCTCTGGTACAACGGCTCCCTGCCCGCGCTGACCAACTACAACTCCAGCGGAGCCACCAACAGCCTCGGTGGCTCGGGAGCGCCCTTCACGGTCACCATGCCGTCGGTGGCCGTCCCGTCGGACACCGCCCACGTCACCGCTTACGGACGCAGCGCCGACTACTGCGGCCTGTACAAGCCTTGGGACAGGACCAGTGGTTCCGTCCGGCTCCACGTGGCGTGCTTCGACCCCGGCGGAGCGCCGGTGAAGACACCCTTCTTCGCCGCCTATACTTCGGCGTTCTGACCTGAGGCACAGCTACGACCGGGGCGCGTCAGCGCCGAGCTTGTCGGCGGCGGCCACGAGGTGCTGTGGGTGCCGGGGGAGCGCAGCGCGGAGACGCGGCGCCGTGCGAGGGAGGCTGGCGCCACAGCCTGTGACTCGCTTGCGGAAGCTCTGTCCCGTAGCTCGGTCGTTCTCTCGGTCTGCCCACCGCAGGCGGCGGAGGACGTGGCCACGGCCGTAGCTGCGCACGCTTTCGACGGGGTGTACGTCGATGGCAACGCCATCAGTCCTCAGCGCGTACAGCGAATCGCCGAGGAAATCCGCCCCTGCTGGGCAGTCGTCGACGGTGCCGTCTTCGGTCAACCGCCGGGGGAGGGACGTACGGCGCGGTTCTACGTTGCAGGGTCCGGCTCCGCCGTCGACCTGGTCGCGTCGTTTTACCGTCCCTTCTGGCACGTTGTGGCACGGGCTCCCGTGTGGGCAACCGCTCGGACGGGAGTCCGGTCTGGGTTGCGCGGCCGATGGCGATCGTCGGGTGGCCACCATCAGGATGCGGTTGCGCCGATGGGCTGGGGGCAGATGCAGCGGGCCGGCTCTCAGGGCGCCCTGGTGCGGTGTGGCCGGGTCGTTACCAGCTGGTCAGGTCGACTACGTGGACACAGTGGGGGTCGGATGCGTCTGTCACCCAGCGTTCCTCTTCGCCGATGAGTGAGGGCAGGGCGGCCAGCAGTGCGGTCAACGCGCCGGTGAGCTGTACGTCGGCCGCGATCAGGCCCTCGGACTCCTCGACCGCGAGGTAGAGACGCATGCTGTCCTGTCCGGTGAAGAGGAACCCGCAGAGTGCCGGGCTGGGCGGGGTCTCGACGAAAGGCCAGGCCAACGTGCGCAGCACGCGCAGCACGTGATCCGTGCGGGTCGAGTCGGCGGGTTCGAGGGCGGTGATGTCCACCGGGACAAGCGGCATGCCCATCACGGTCGCGTCCGTGTGGGGGAGAGGGCCGGATGTGAGCGTGCGTGTCCAGCCAAGGACCAGGGGGGCGGTCACCGGCTCCCCGTCCTCGTCCGACAACGGGACGTCATAGGCGACCAGTTCGTGCGGCCCAATCGCGTCGGCAACTCCGGTCACGACCCGGACCGCATCCCGCGTCGGCAGCACACCGCGTAGGAAGGTCCCCTCGGTAAGGGGTACCGCTGTGTAATCGAGGAGAAAGCGCGTGATGTGCGCCTGCTGCTCAACCGTTTCCCCGTCGAGGTCATTCACTCGTTGATCCAGTCCGGGCACCTGTTCATGCCCTTGCAATAGGCCGTGATGACACCGATCTTCTTGCCCCTGCCTGCGTCGTACTCGCCATCGGCCGTACGGCGCGCGTACTGCACGATGACCACGATCTCGACCAGCCTGGTCTTGTTGCGGGCAACCCCGTAGTACTCGAGTCTGCCCCCGTTCTTCTTGTCGACCTTCCCGGCCAGGGCCGCGTCGACCACCCGGCACTTCTTGATGTTGTGCTTACCCGAGAAGTGATTCCAGCCGAGATCGGCGTTTCCGTAACGGGTAGGGATCACCCGTCCCTCGGGATCGGTCTCCTCGCACTTCACGCTCTTGTTCCAGTGCGGCGCCGCTGACGCCTCGCCCAAGGGTGTGGCTGCGAGGCAGGCGCTGGCGACA
This sequence comes from Streptomyces sp. SAS_281, assembly GCF_052542855.1. Taxonomy (NCBI): domain Bacteria; kingdom Bacillati; phylum Actinomycetota; class Actinomycetes; order Kitasatosporales; family Streptomycetaceae; genus Streptomyces; species Streptomyces sp. SAS_281. Next base: position 2,996 of record NZ_JBMNDO010000034.1, on the reverse strand, counting down.
ACTGCGGTCAGGGTCTTGATCTCTTCATGACCGGACAGTGCCATCCCACCGCAGGGCATAGTCCCTCCCCGCGGCCAGGATCGTTTCTTGTCCCCTGGATGGACGAGGCCCAATGCGGCTGAGCGAACATGTCCGGTTCTGTCTCAGCGTCGTCAGCCGCCTCGCGCAGGTTGCTAAGGGCTGCCGTGGTTGCGCTCCCGGGCACCGGGACCCGGACCCGTGGCCACAGCAGAGGGGTCCCGCCTGTCCGGCTGTCCGGTTATGGCACGGCGCTGCGCGGCATAGCGAAGAGAGCGACGTGCGTGAGCAGCATCTGTCCATCCCGGAAGTGGCCCGAGCTTCTGGGCATGGCCGAGCGCTTCCCTTGGCGGTTTGTGAAGGTCTCTGGCGGCCGAAAGGGGGCAAGGTGGTGCGCAGATGGTGCGCGATGATTAGACCGGTCCGGACAACAAAGAAGCCCCCGGCCGCTGGCCTGGGGCTTTCTCATGGAGCGGGGGACGAGAATCGAACTCGCGCTCGGAGCTTGGGAATCACCGCGCTTCCGGACCCCGGGTGCAGCCTGGCCCGCGCGAACGGACGCCCGCACGAGTCCTGCAGCCCACCCTGAGCCCGCTGTTGACCGTGGTTTACCAACCTGTCGGGCACGGATCGGGCTCGGCTACGGTGCGCGACTTCTTCGTCCCGAAGCAATGCGTCCGCCCCGATGGGCTGCGGCTCAACTGTCCTTGACCTGTGTGAACTGTTCGCCAGAGCCCATGGACGTCCGCCTCGGTGTGGGGCCGTTGGGGCGCAGTCAGACACTCGGCCTGTGCTCCTACAGGCCGCGTAGTGCCTCGTGTAGGTCGCCGTAGGCTGTCCAACAGTCGATGCTGCCGTCTTCGTACAGGCTGCCCATGTACCAGTCGTCGTCGTGGACTGGCTTCACGAGGCACAGACTGTGGAACCCAAGCACGATTTCTGGTTGCAGCACCTCGTCGGCTCCGTCGAAGGCTACCCACTTCACCGCCCTGTTTGGGTCTAGGACAACAGCCTCTTGGTCCCCGGACACGTCGGCGATCTGCTGAAGGGTCCACCCCGGGGGTAGCTGCGCGTCTGCCATTCACGGATGATCCCACCCGCCGGGTGTGGACCACCGCTTTAGGGGCGAGGTGGGGCAAGCATGGGCCTGACCTGCGGATTCCCCGCCTTGGGTGGCGCGGCCGACGCGTCCCACTGCGCACCGTGATTCCCCCTGAGTCCCCGCTCGTTCTGGCACGCCAGGGCACGAGCGAGGAGCTGGGCTCCGCCTTCGGTGTGGAGTGAAGAGGAGTCAGGGACGTCAGGTGGGACGGGCCGAGATCTGTTTCGTGCCCGATGCGAGCGAAGCGCTTGAGGACGTCTGCAACGTCGACATGTGGGTGATCTTCGCGGATGGCCTCCGGTGGTCAGGGACCATTTTCACGCTCGCTGAGGTCCAAAGGCTCATGAAGCGGTGGGCGACGACGGGCGAGGAGCTGAGAGGAAGCTTCTTCACCTGCTGGGAATTCCTGCGCAAAGACCTTCAGAGGCACATGGACTGGTACGCGGAGAAAGGGCCGGACGGGCTGTTGTTCGTCGGTGAGAAGGGCAAGCCGTTCCGGCGCTCCACCTTCGGGCGAAAGTGGCGCAAGGCGCGGACCGCTGTAGGTCTGCCTGAAAATTTCCGCTTCTACGATCTCCGGCACACCGGGCACACCCTTTCCGCCCGGTCGGGAGCCACCCTCAAGGACACGATGGTGCGCGCCGGCCAGTCGACGGAGAGGGCCGCGCTGATCTATCAGCACTCCGACCACGAGCGTCAAAAAGAGGTGGCGGGTGGGTTGGGCCGGATGGTGCGAGCGGCCCGGGACAAGGCACAAGAGGAGCGCGAAAAGGGGTCAGGTAGTGCGGAGGTTGTGCAAGGCGCTCAGGAAGGTCTAGACAACGACGAACCCCCAGGCCGATGACCTGAGGGTTCGTGGAAGAGCGGGTGACGAGAATCGAACTCGCGCTCTGAGCTTGGGAATCAACGGTTCTTACGGTGCTGGAGGGGCTCTGACCTGCGATTTCGGAACGGGCAGGTGGATGGCTCCCGGTCTCTGGGAGCCGTATCTGACCGCTGTTGTCCGCTCTGCTGGGCACGGATGGGGCACGAGAGCTGGCAGTGCGACGCGTGCTCCGGGCGGGCCGACTGGTCAGAGGGGGACGATGCGGACTTGGTTGCCGCAGAGCTTGGTCATGTCATCGCTGTCGGAGGTCAGCAGGGCGACGGGTTTCGGCTGGCGGAGCGCGACCTCGGCGACCGTGGCGTCAATGGCGTACTTGTGCCCGTGCAGCCCGGCGTCTTTGAGGAGCTCAGCCGCCGCTTTCGCCGCCTGCTCGGTGACGGGCTCCACCTTGACACGGGACAGGGCCCAGTTGAGGCGAGGCATGTTGGTGCGGGAGTGGGTGACTTCCACGATGGTGTTGGCCCCGATCACCAGGTCGGCTCCCATGTCGTGGAAGACCTGCAGCATGGCGAGGAGCTTGCGGTCCTGCGCGACCCAGGCGGACAGTCCTTCCGAGTCCAGGACAACGGTCTCGAAGCGCTCGCTCACGCGGCGTCCGCGCCCGTGGAGGTGCCGGCGGAGCCGAAGATCTTCCCGCGCGCCTCGGCGAGCTCCTCGTCGCTGAAGGCGCCGTGCTCCTCCTTGTGACGGTGGAGGTCGTCGCCCAAGAGCTGGTGCCGGATCTGGCGGGCTACGGCTTCCGCCACGTAGCCGGAGACGTTGTCCGTGATCTTGCGAAGCTCCGCCACCTGATCGCTGGGGAGCGTGACGGTGATGCGAGTCGTTGAGGACATGAGTCCAATCATACTGGAGTATGCAAGGCTAGGCTTGAGTCACAGGCCCGTGCCTAGATGTATTGACCCGCAGGGTTGTTGACGCGGGTGATTGGGGGCCGGCCTCCGAGTGCGGTGTGGCAGCGATGGTAGTTGTAGCTGTGCAGGAAGCCCTGGA